>NZ_JAGKRI010000321.1:0-293 GCF_017939255.1 Aeromonas sp. Prich7-2 | reverse complement strand
AGCCTCTCCGTCACACTCTTTCAGTTCCGCACCAAAATCTCTGCAAACCTCTGCCGCACACTGACCGAAGGAAGCGTGATGCAGATCCCCCAATATCGGCTTTCGATACTTGGTGATAAACACCAAATGTACGTGCAAAACGTAGGTCGCATGGCGTGATTTATTAATTTTAGTGAATTGCATTCTGTCACTCAATCGGGCTTAATAGATATGGCAATAATGCTACACACTGAGCGCTAAATGCAAATTCTGAAAGCCTACAAATTCCGACTCGAACCGACAGCCCAACAAGC
>NZ_JAGKRI010000320.1:0-420 GCF_017939255.1 Aeromonas sp. Prich7-2 | reverse complement strand
GCGCTGACAGAAATAAGGGAAAGACTGGAATGGGCAGCTGATTATTTGGCCAAGAACGCTTGCCGAACCAAGCAGAGAAAATCGATACAGAACAGGACCTTGGAAGGAGTTTTAAAGGGACTCAACGCTTAAGGTCCTGTACATGATTGCACCCTACGGTAATACACCCTGTGAGGACGAAATTTAAGCATCTATTTCTCTTAAATCTTCAATTATTGGGGTGAGCCATCCAACAACTTGAGAAGTGAAAATTTCCCATGAGGGGTGTTTAGATGCTAGGGAAGGTGCGAATAAGCGGGGAAATTCTTCTCGGCTGACTCAGTCATTTCATTTCTTCATGTTTGAGCCGATTTTTTCTCCCGTAAATGCCTTGAATCAGCCTATTTAGACCGTTTCTTCGCCATTTAAGGCGTTATCCCC
>NZ_JAGKRI010000319.1:0-471 GCF_017939255.1 Aeromonas sp. Prich7-2 | reverse complement strand
CTAAATAGCTGTTCCGAATAGTAGATCACCGGAGGAAGGGAACTCAGTCCAGTTTGTGCGATCTGATTAGTCGCTAAACAAAACAAGCCACACCCAAAGGACTGAGTTGATGCCTATCCTACCACCTCTGCCACGACCACAACGGCGCCGCATTCACAAAATCATCCATGCCACCCGTGATAAAGGACATGCTCGTCGCTTGATGGCCATCTTGCTGTTACATGAAGGACGCACGATCACCGATGTTCATCACCTTACCGGCGCTGCGCGCTCGACCATCGGTCGTTGGCTTCGGTGGTATCGAGATGAAGGCATAGATGCGCTAGAAGCCTTACCGGCTGGCCGTGCCCCAGTCTTACCTATCGCCAAGATTGTCACCTTACTGGTGCTGCTCATGCAGTTTTCTCCGCAAGATTTTGGTTATCAGCGCAGCCGTTGGTGTACTGAACTATTGGCTATAAAAATCAATCG
>NZ_JAGKRI010000318.1:0-297 GCF_017939255.1 Aeromonas sp. Prich7-2 | reverse complement strand
CGCCGTTGTGGTCGTGGCAGGGGTGGTAGGATAGGCATCAACTCAGTCCTTTTGGTGTGGCTTGTTTTGTTTCGCGCCTAATGAGATCGCACAAACTGGACTGAGTTCCCTTCCTCCTGTGATCTACTATTCGGAACAGCTATTTAGGCGGCCCTCATGTACAGAACCTTAAGCGGCAAGCGAATTAATAATACCGTCTAACGTGTTGTTTTGCTTGGATTTTCTCTGCCTACTCTTTTTGCCGTTTTTGGATAAATACACCATTGCCCACTCCAACTTCTCTGTTATTTCCTGCCA
>NZ_JAGKRI010000317.1:0-434 GCF_017939255.1 Aeromonas sp. Prich7-2 | reverse complement strand
CTAGGCTGTGTTCTCAAAATGCTGGTTTTCTGTCCACACATAACTCGCGCAAGTAGCGAAGGCAGAAAGCCAGTTTGATAAAGGCTGCAAAACTCTTGGCTAGCTTTTCATATCTCGTTGAAAACCGGCGAAACTTCTTCAACCAACCGAAGCACCGCTCCACGACATTGCGCCTGCGGTAATGCACCTTGTCCAGTACCAATGGACGCCCCTTATGGCGCCGTTGCTGGTCGCTGCGTTGCGGAATGACCGCTTTTATCCTTCTCCGCCGTAGCTCGGCTCGAAAGGCTTTGCTGCTATAGGCCTTGTCTGCGGCAAGATGCGCTGGCCGTGTTCGGTAGCGACCTGATGACGTTGGTATCCTCGCCATGGCCAACGCGCTTGTTGCATAGCTGATTTCTGCTGATTGCCCCGGTGACAGGCAGAAGCTCAGT
>NZ_JAGKRI010000316.1:0-299 GCF_017939255.1 Aeromonas sp. Prich7-2 | reverse complement strand
GCCCGTCGGTGGGTGGCGTGCTGATGCGCATTGTCTGGCTGGTAGCCCTGCGGCCCGGCGTTACGACGCAGCTCCCGGTAGAGGGTGGAGCGATGAACGCCAATGGCGCGTGCGGTGGCAAGGATGGACATCCCCTGTGCGCGAAGCACCGATAACTGGTATCGTTGCCCCTCGGTCAACTGCTGATAGCTCATGGTGATACTGCTTTTACTTTGGCGAGCAGAAGGGTACCACCAATCAGCAGTTGGCCACCTCTCGCCATTCATCCATGAGTGTCGCACTTATTATCTGAATTCCCG
>NZ_JAGKRI010000004.1:0-103189 GCF_017939255.1 Aeromonas sp. Prich7-2 | reverse complement strand
TGGCGGCAATAGCGCAGTGGAACCACCTGACCCCATGCCGAACTCAGAAGTGAAACGCTGTAGCGCCGATGGTAGTGTGGCATTCGCCATGCGAGAGTAGGACACTGCCAGGCACCCAATTAAACGGTGATGTGAAGAATCACATGGCTGGCTGCGAGGATGACACCTCACAAACAAGCAGCAAAAGATTTAGCGAAAGCTAACCGAATGCGGAGCGGTAGTTCAGTTGGTTAGAATACCGGCCTGTCACGCCGGGGGTCGCGGGTTCGAGTCCCGTCCGCTCCGCCACTAAATTGAAAGGCCTTCCCTGACGGGAAGGCCTTTTTGCTTTCTGACATTTACCCAACCCCTCATCCTCAGTGCCAGGTGGCTTGGCCGGGTTATCCTCACCTCCCTACACGACCATCTCCGCCGAATGGCATCCACGCTTCATTCGTGGTCACACATATAGACAGTTCAGGGATGACTCAACAATCTGCCTGGCGGAGCAGAAGCCAGTGGCCATTGTTACCTGGAATCAGTCGCCAGGAGCACTCTGGCTGGTTGGCCGCGGCTGATCTGCTGCGCTCTGAGGGCCTAGTGGATATCGCTGAGTATAGATGAGGGAGGGCGGAGGAAAGGCAAGGAGCGCTACTGTGGCTGCCTCTGGTGGGTATACAAACAGGTTATCAGTGATGCAGATGGCGTGATGTAGGCAGGATCGCTCAGGCTGATTCCATTTTCTGTTGTGTCGCGGGCATGGGGTGCACAAAAGAAAAGGGGACAGCAGATGCTGTCCCCTCAAGTCATTTCGTCCATTCCCTGAACTGCCATGCTCCCTGCAATCCTTGACGCTATCCTTTCCTTTGGAAATTCCCCTTCCCAATCCGTTGGGGTGTCCTGTGGCCTTCCTAGCCTGGCAATCTGTCCTGATTGCTTCACCCTCTCCTTCCTGGAGGTGTCCATTACCACATCCCGTGGTGTTCCTGCGTCATCCTGACTGATAACCATCCTGGCTATCACGCTTCATCTTGAAGCTGTTCCTGACCGCGTCTTGCGGTGTCCTTTCATCCTTGATGAGCGACAATCCGTGCCACTCAACCTCATCCTGAGGTATCCAACTACCGCATCCTGCGGTTGTCCTGTCGATCCTTGTGATAACCATCCTGGCTATCAACCCCATCCCGAGGTGTTCCTTGCCCACATCCTGCAGGCTATTCCTTGTTTATGCGCTGTTTCTGCATCCTGCCGAATCAGCTCGTCCTTGTGAGACCCATACTAAGGCAATTACGGGCTCGAACAAGGTGTGCATTCGGCTTGGATTCCGTGACATCCGGTGCAGAAATGGGCTTGTGTGGAATATTATCTACGTTTATCAGTTACTTAGATAGTTTCCATGGAAAGCATACCCAGTGCGGGATGGCTTCACGTACGGTTCAACACTGAGGGGTCTTACAGGGGGAATGGCAGATCTCTTACAAGCAGAAATCGGTAGGAAAACGATGGTGCAGCCGCTTCAATCAGGGGTGTAAGAGTTCAAAATTAATTGAATACTTATGCTTTAAAAGTAGACAAAAGCCGAGATAAATCTCGGCTTTGTATTGTCTGCTGGTTTCTTTAGCTGACCCTTGTCCCAGGAGTCGGGTAGGCCTTGCGCAGTGATTCGGGTGCAAGTACCTCCAGGTTGCCGCTCATGTTGTTCAGCCAGGAGCGGAACTCGGGCGTATCTTGCACTTCGGTCTCCACCACCACGCTGCGCTTGTCGTAACGGGTCATACGCGGGTTATGTCCCGGGATTTGTCCATCGATCAGGGTCGGGCAGTTGGCATCGATGCGCCCGACGAAGCGGATCGGACCGCTGACGTCCTGATAACCCTGGTCGCGGATTAGCTTCTGGATATTGAAGTCCTTCGGCTGGGTCGCGCTGAAGTTGGTCAACTCCACGTTCTTGATGTGATCGAACGGAATGCCGTAGACCTTGGGATCCAGCTCGGAGAGGGTACAGAGCAGGATGGGGCCATCGGGCTGGTTCAGGATGCCGAGGGGATTGATGCGGTCATAGCAGAGCCAGACAGTACGCTCCTTGATGACACGCTGGATCTCGGCGCTGAACTTGCGGCCACGCCAGAGGGCGTCGCGGATCAGGGTGCTGCGGCGGATCTCCGGATTGCCGGCGAAGGGGCGAGGTGACTGGTGCACGCTCTCCAGCCAGCGCTCGGCCAGTTCGCTCTGGCTGTCGCGGATCACCTGACCAGCCTTGTCGATCAGCGGGTTCAATTCGGTCAGCACGCTTGCCGGCAACAGTTGGCTTGCCTGGTCGCTCCAGGTTTTCAGGGCCACTGCCAGCGAGAGCGGCATGATGTTGGCAAAGTCATTGAGACCATGGCGCTCGAAGCACCAGCCATGAGGCTTGCTGCGCTCATCGGAGGTGAGGTCGAACAGTCCCATGCCGGACATCTCTTCCAGGTCCCGTTGCACGGTACGGAGACTGACGTGAATGCCTTCCTCTTCCAGTTTTACCTGGAGTTGGCTGGCGGTCAGCTTGTAAGGGCGGTGCGGGATGCAACGCGCCAAGGTCAGTTGTCGTAACAGCTTCTTACTCATGGTGCATGCCTTCACTGGTTTAGCGTTGAGTGTATCCTAGCCATGGCCTGCGACAGTCTATGTCGCAAGTTTTGCTGCGACAACTGTCGCCATTTTCATACATGAAGAAACAAGGCATTGATAAATAAAACAAAATAGCAATGAAAAGGGGTTGTTTGAGCCTTTTTTTATTGAAAACAAGTCTTGCGAGGATGCTCGCGACCAGGGTGACAGGAAGGAAATGGAAGCAGTAAGGAGGGGGAAGGTGGGAAGGAGGTGGGGGACGGGCCCCCACCTCGACACGTCGTTATGTCAGCCAGGACCAGGCTGATTTGGTGATGGCTGCGCCCACCATGTAGCCGAATACTGCGAGAGCGGCCACTCCGGCCACCAGCTTCTGACCGCGGGCAGGGCGCTTGAGCGCCATGACGCCCAGGCCGATGTAGATCACCAGGGCAATCAGCTTGGCCATCAACCAGGGCTGCTGGCTAGGGCTCATCTGCAGGGTCACCGCCAGCAGCACGCCAAACAGCAGCAGGAAGGTGTCGTTGATGTGGGGCAGCACCTTCAACCATTTCTGTTGCAGCCGCCCGCTGCCCGCCAGCGCCAGGCTCCAGCGGTAGAGGAAGAGCAGCAGGCTGACCAGGGCCAGGGTCATGTGAAGGTGTTTGAGCATGGGGTAATAGGCAATCATGTTGCTTCCTTGTCGTTGTCGGGCAGACCGCTGTTCCATTGATGGGCGTGGGTACGCTCCTGTCCTTCCTGATCGTCTTGCAGCAGGTCGGAGAGGATGTCGCGGTATTGCAGGCTCTTGTTGATATAGGTGTGCTCGTCGTCCAGGTAGTTGACCTGTTCCCGCAGCAGCCGGTTGTCATACTGCTTGAACATCTGCCCCGCACGCCAGGCCTGATTGGCCCTGAATCCCAAGAGGGTGAGTGCTTCTACCCCAAGATCCACGGCCGACCCCAGGGTTTCGCGGTGCACGCTGTCTATCCCGTGGCGCAGGATCTCGTGGGCATGGGGTCTGTCCTGGGCACGGGCCAGTATTCTGAGGTGCGGGAAGTGCTTTTTCACCATCTCGATCACTTCGAGGGAGGTGGCCGGGTCATTGAGGGAGAGCACCAGCAGTTTGGCCTTGTGGGCGCCGGCCGCGTGCAGCAGGTCGAGTCGGCTGGCATCCCCATAAAACACCTGGTAGCCGTACTTTCTCAGCATCTCTATCTGGCTGGCATCCTGCTCCAGGATGGTGGTGCCAATACCATGGCCGTGGAGCAGGCGCCCCACTATCTGACCGAAGCGACCGAAGCCGGCGATGATGACCGGGTGTTCCACCAGCTCGGGCTGTTCATGTTCGGGGGTGTCACTCTGGTTGCGGTAGTCGAACCAGGGCTGGATCACCCGATCGTTGAGGATAAGCAGCAGCGGTGTCAGCGCCATGGAGAGGGCGACGACCAGAGTCAGCAGTGAGATGGTGCTGCCCGGCAGTACCTTGTTCTGGGCGGCGAACGAGAACAGCACGAAGGCGAACTCCCCGCCCTGGGCCAGGGCCAGGGCGAAGGTCCAGCGCTGGTTCGGGGAGAGGCGAATGACAAAGCCGAGCCCCATCAGCACCAGCCACTTGAGCACCATCAGACCGATCACCAGTGCCGGGATCAACAGGGGATGGGCGGCAAAGAGGCTGAAGTCGATGCCGGCACCCACCGACATGAAGAAGAGGCCGAGCAGCAGCCCCTTGAACGGCTCTATGTCTGCTTCCAGCTCGTGGCGGTATTCGCTGTCCGCCAGCACCACGCCGGCGAGGAAGGAGCCGAGGGCGGGGGAGAGACCGACGGATTCCATCAGCACGGCGATGGCGATCACCAGCAGCAGGGCGGCAGCGACGAAGATCTCCCGCATGTGGGACTGGGCGATGGCGCGAAACACCGGCCGCATCAGGTAATGACCACCCAGCACGATGCCGGCGATGGCGGCCACCACCAGCAGGCCGTGCTGCCAGCCTGCCAGCTCTGAGCTGCCGCTGCTGGCGACCGGCGCGATGGCCAGCAGCGGCAGGATCGCCAGGATGGGGATGACGGCGATGTCCTGGAACAGCAGCACGGCGAAAGCGGAGCGGCCGCTTTCGCTCTGCATCAGTTTGCGCTCCTGCAGGCTCTGCAGCACGATGGCGGTGGAGGAGAGCGCAAGAATAAGACCGATGGCGAGCCCCTGCTGCCAGGGCAGACCCAAAAGATAACCCACCCCGGTCAGGGCGACACTGGTGAGCAGCACCTGCAGACCACCGGTGCCGAGGATGGGCCCTTTCAGTTGCCACAACAGGGCCGGGCGCAGCTCCAGACCGACCAGAAACAGCATCAGCACCACCCCGAACTCGGCGAAGTGCATCACGTCTTTCTGCTCGCCCACCAGACCAAGCAGGAAGGGACCTATGATGATCCCCGCCAGCAGGTAGCCAAGGACGGAGCCCAGCCCCCACAGCTTGGCCAGCGGGACGGCGATCACCGCCGCCGAGAGGTAGATCAGGGCATCAAACAGCAATCCATGTCCCATCAGCGGCTCCTCCTTAACATGATGAATGCCGGTGAGGGCTGGCCGGGCCTGCGCCCGGATCGAGTGTGTGTCATGGGAGTACCCCCAGCAGATCGCGCAGATAGGGGCTCTCGGCCAGCTGGGCCGGGGTCAGCTGTTCGTCACGCAGGGCGCACAGCAGTTGGCGATAGTCCTGGCCGCAGCGGCGCAGCGCCTCGGGATCCTCGAGTTTGTGGAAGGAGTGCAGCACGAAAGGGGGCAGCCAGCGCATGCCGCACAGCTGTGCGGTCTGCTGGAAGGGGAGCAGGAAGTCGAGCAGCGGGCGCTGGTTGTAGCCGGCGCGGCAGTAGGATTCGGGGCCGCCCCCCGTGGTGATGGCGCTGAGCCACTGCTTGCCGTTGAGGGCATGGGCCTCGGGGCCGTAGGCATAGCCGTACTCCAGCACCAGGTCCATCCACTCTTTCATGATGGCCGGGCAGGAGTACCAGTAGAAGGGGTGCTGGAAGACGATGATGTCGTGCTCCGCCAGCAGGGCCTGTTCCCGTTTCACGTTGATGAACATGTCCGGATAGCGCTGGCAGAGATCGTGCAGGGTGATCCCCTCCAGCCCCTCGATGGCGTGCAGCAGTTGTTTGTTGGCCCGGGAACTCTGCAGCGCCGGGTGTGAAAAGATGACCAGAATGCGTTTCATGGGATTCCTGAAGAGGGTCTGCTGCCGGCACATGCGACAGACTGTGAGCTGAAACGTTATCAAGAAGCTCCCTGGCCCGCCAGTTCCGGGATCAGTGCGCGCAGCGCCGGATTCAGGGTCTGGTGGGCGGGGTAGCAGAGGCCGATGCGGCGGAACATCCGGGGGCCGCTCACGGGCAGGGTGCACAGGCCCGCTTCGTCCTCCACCAGCCCGTCGGGCAGGAAGCTGATGCCCACTCCGGCCAGCACCAGCGCCATCACTAGCCCCTTGCTCTCGGCCTTGGCCACCAGATTGAGGGTGAGCCGGTCACAGGCCAGCAGGCCTATGGTTTGCTGATGGGCTTCGCAGGGGGGACACTCAATGAAATCATGGTGTTGCAACTCAGCCAGCTCGATACGCGCCCTGCCCGCAAGAGGGTGTCCCCTGGGAACGCACAGCACGTACTCCTCTTCCCAGAGCGGCAGGAAGATCTCGTCCTCCCGGCGCAGGGCATCCAGGGTCAGCCGGCAGTCGGCCGGGGTGCCGTAATCGGAGAGGGTGAGATCCAGCTCGGGCAGCACCCCCTGCACCCGCCGAAGCAATCCCGCCAGCCGACGGCGGCTGAGGTCGGGCATGATGGCCATGTTGAGTCTCGCACGCGTCGCCTTCTGGCGAAACAGGGTCGGCAGGCGACGCGCCTCTTCCACCAGCTTGACGGCGTGGGGATAGAGATAGTGGGCCGGATCCTTCGCTTCCACCCCCTTCTTGCCCCGGATGAAGAGGCTGTCCCCCAGGCTCTCTTCAAGCTGGCGAAGGCCGGCGGAGAGGGAGGGTTGGCTCACGTGGCAGCGGGCTGCCGCCGCCGTGATGTTCTTCTCTTCATAGATGGCGATGAAGAAGCGCAGCAATCTCAGGTCCAGCATGGGGATACCATAGTTAATTCAGATGATAACCAGCGGAAAACTATATTTATCGCCGATGGATGTAGCGACTATAGTGACTGGGTCCCGTGCTGGCCAGCCCTTGTTTGACGCCCATTTCAACGCATCAGAAGGAAAACTCCATGTCCAAGTCCCTCGTGGTGATCACCGGCGCGTCCGCCGGGATCGGTGCCGCCATTGCCCGCGCCTTCTCCGCCGCCGGCCATCCGCTGCTGTTGCTGGCCCGCCGGGTCGAGCCCATGCAGGCGCTGAACCTGCCTGATACCCTCTGCATCGGGGTCGATGTCACCGACACCGCCGCCATGAAGGCCGCCGTGGCGCAGGCGGAGGCGCAATTCGGCCCGGTGGGATGTCTGGTCAACAATGCCGGCGTCATGCTGCTGGGACAGGCCGACGTGCAGGATCCCGCCGAGTGGCAGCAGATGCTCAACATCAACGTGATGGGGGTTTTGAATGGCGTGCATGCGGTACTGGCCGGCATGAAGGCCCGCCGCAGCGGCACCATCATCAACATCAGCTCCATCGCCGGTCGCAAGACCTTCCCGAACCATGCCGCTTACTGCGCCACCAAGTTCGCCGTCCACGCCCTGACCGAGAATATCCGGGAAGAGGTGGCCGATGTCGGCGTGCGGATGGTGACCATCGCTCCGGGCGCGGTGGAGACCGAGCTGCTCAGTCACACCACGGACGAGAGCATCAAGGCGGGCTATCACGACTGGAAGGAACAGATGGGAGGCGTCATTGCACCCGAGGTGATCGCCGACGCCGTGCTCTACGTCTGGCACCAGCCGGCCAACGTCTGCGTGCGGGAGATCGTGCTGGCGGCCACCCGCCAGCAACCCTGATGCAGACGGGGGAGGGGTTGACCCTCCCCCTGGGCCAAGGGTTACCATAGGCCCTCTTTCGTCATTGAGTCGTCTCATGGTCCTGACCCGTCGCCAACTCGCTCGCGCCCGCCGCTGGCTCCCCCTGTGGAGTCTGGTGCTGGTGCTGATGTCGTTTGGCAGCCGTGCGGCCACCGATCTCTGTACCCTGACGCCCCATTGCAGCCAGAGCGAGCGTACCCTGGAAAAAGCCATGCCCTGCGGCAGCTTCACCTCGGCGCTCTCCATGACGGTGCTCACCAGCGACAGCCTGACGGTTGCCCGGCTTGAGCCCGACAGGCCGACGTACCTCTCTCCCTCTCTGTTCATGCCGGAGGCGCCCCTGGAGCGTCTCGAGCGTCCGCCCCGTCACCACGGCTGAGTCGAGTTTCCCTTTCCGGGCATTTCTTCTTAACCGAGGTGAGATATGTACAAGTCCCTGTTACTGGCCGTGCTGGCCGGTACCGTCAGTTTTTCTGCTCTGGCAACCGGGCAGATGACCGTCTACAAGTCCCAGTATTGCGGTTGCTGCAAGACCTGGATCAAGCACATGGAAGAGAACGGCTTTGAGGTCAAGGTCGTGGAAACCGAGCAGCTTGACCCGATCAAGCAGCAGCATGGCATCACCCCGCAGCTGGCCTCCTGCCACACCGGGGTGGTGAACGGCTATGTGGTGGAGGGGCATGTGCCCGCTGCCGACGTGCAGAAGCTGCTCAAGGAAAAACCGGCGATCCGCGGTCTGACCATTCCGGGGATGCCCCAGAGTGCGCCGGGCATGGATATTCCGGGCCAGCCCTATCAGGTGCTGAGCATCAGTGACGAGGGCGCGACCAAAGTCTGGTCGAGCTACCCCGGCTGATGGATGCTGACCGTGAGCAGACACACTTCCATCATGTGAGGCACACCTGAGCGAACCCGTGTCGCCCACGGTCAGGGAGGAGGGCCGCCATCGCGAGATGGCGGCCCTTTTTCGTCGATTTGGGGGGTAATGTCCGGGGAGCCCTTGCAACCCCGGGCGACAAGGGGCAGATTGATCGCCAATTTTTATTTTCTCAGGGACGCTTTTCCCACTGCCTGCCGGTGTGCAGTCTGGATGCGTGCAGCACCAGCGGGAGGGGCGGCCCTGTGACAGCGCAAAGGATGCGACATGTTCACCTTTTCCCGGGGGTTGCTGCTGGCTTGCCTGCTTGCTGCGCCCTGTTCCCATGCCAACGAAGAGTCCGCCATGCCTACAAGCGATACTTCCACCCAGCCTGTCATTGTCCCCCCGGTGGCTGCCAAGCACCCCCATACCCTGAAAAAACACGGGGACACGCGCGTCGACAACTACTATTGGCTGCGCGATGACGAGCGGCAGAAGCCCGAGGTGCTGGACTATCTCAAGGCCGAGAATGCCTACACCGAGGCCATGCTCGCACCGATCAAGCCGCTGCGCGAGCAGCTCTACAAGGAGATGGTGGCCCGTATTCCCCAGCAGGACGAGTCTGTCCCCTATGTGAAGAACGGCTACCGCTATCAGACCCGTTACGAGCCGGGCAAGGAGTACGCCATCTACTCCCGCAGCAAGGTGGAAGGGGACGGGGCGCCCACCCTGCTGCTGGATGGCAACCAGCGCGCCGAAGGCCACGAGTTCTATGCCCTGGGGGCGCTCGAGGTGAGCCGCAACAACCGCTGGCTGGCGGTGGCGGAAGATTATCTCTCCCGCCGTCAATACAGGATCCAGTTCCTCGATCTGGAGAGCGGCGCCTGGGCCGCCGACACCCTCGAGAACACCTCCGGCAACCTGGTGTGGGCCAACGACAGCAAGACGGTCTTCTACGTGCGCAAGCACCCCAAGACCCTGCTGCCCTACCAGGTCTATCGCCACGAGCTGGGCACGGACCCCGCGAAGGATATCCTGGTCTACGAGGAGAAGGACGACTCCTTCTATGTGAGCCTCTACGCCACCACCTCGGAAGATTTCATCGTCATCTCCCTCTCCAGCACCACCACCAGCGAGGCGCGCCTCATTGATGCCAATGTGCCGGGCCAGACGCCACGCCTGTTCCTGCCCCGCCAGGTGGATCACGAATACAGCCTGGATCACTACCGCGGTCGCTTCTATGTGCGCTCCAACAAGGACGGCAAGAACTTCGGCCTCTACGAGACCAAGGAGAGCCCGGTGGATCGCTGGAAGGCGGTGATCGCCCCCAATCCGGACGTGCTGCTGGAGAGCTATGCCCTGTTCAGGGACTGGCTGGTGCTGGAGGAGCGCAGCCAGGGGTTGACCCGGTTGCGTCAGGTCAACTGGCAGAGCGGCGAACAGAAGGAGATCGCCTTCGACGATCCCGCCTATGTCACCTGGCTTGCCTACAACCCGGAGCCGGACACCAGCGCCCTGCGCTATGGCTACTCCTCCATGACCACGCCGTCCTCCACCTATGAGCTCGACATGGACAGCGGCAAGCGGACTCTGCTCAAGCAGCAGCCGGTGGCGGGCTTCGTGCCTGCGCAATATGCCAGCGAGCGGCTCTGGATCACCGCCCGTGACGGCGTAGCCGTGCCGGTGTCGCTGGTCTATCGCAAGGACAAGTTCAAGAAGGCAGGGGGGGGGGCAGGCACCAATCCCCTGCTGGTCTACGGCTATGGCTCCTACGGCGCCAGCATGGACCCGGACTTCAGCAGCTCACGCCTGAGCCTGCTGGACCGGGGCTTCGTCTACGCCATCGCCCATATCCGGGGTGGCGAGGAGCTGGGCCGCACCTGGTATGAAGAGGGCAAGCTGCTCAAGAAGCAGAACACCTTCAACGACTTCATCGACGTGACCGAGGCGTTGGTGGCGCAAGGCTACGGCGCCAGGGATCAGGTCTATGCCATGGGGGGCAGCGCCGGCGGTCTGCTGATGGGGGCCGTCATCAACCAGGCGCCCCAGCTCTATCGCGGCGTGGTGGCCCAGGTGCCCTTCGTCGACGTGGTCACCACCATGCTGGACGAGTCCATTCCCCTCACCACAGGGGAGTATGACGAGTGGGGCAACCCGAACAAGAAGCGCTACTACGACTACATGAAGGCCTACAGCCCCTACGATCAGGTCAAGGCCCAGGCCTACCCGAATCTGCTGGTGACCACGGGGCTGCACGACTCCCAGGTGCAGTACTGGGAGCCGGCCAAGTGGGTGGCCAAGCTGCGTGAGCTGAAGACGGACGACAACCAGTTGCTGCTCAGCACCGACATGGAGGCCGGTCATGGCGGCAAGTCGGGCCGTTTCAAGGCCTATGAGGACATCGCCCTGGAGTTCGCCTTCATTCTGGAGCTGGCTGGCAGCAAGGCGTGATGGCCGGGCCCAAATGAAATCAGCTTGTTACCAAACCCCGTTCCGGCAGCCCCGGATCGGGGTTTTTGCATCTTGGCGACAAAAACGTCATTAACGTCGTGTTTATGCTGTTCAGTATGCATTTCGCAATATAACGGACCAGGTTTCTAATCCTTGCCAGTCAAGGGTTGCGAAAGAATCTGGGCGTGTTTTTTATTGCTTCCCTTTGATAGTTCATGTAATTAATCAGCCCTTGAGAAATGAATGATCCGCTTCAAACTTCTCGCTATTTAAATCCGCCATTTTGCTGTTTTGTTTGATTTATGTTGGTGTTATGTGCTTAATCGGAGCGTTAATGCTTTTGAACTGACCCGTTTCTGGTCAGATCACCTCCGATCGGCATGACGCTGATTATCTCACCGCAGGATGATGGTGGCTTCTGGAAGGGCGCGTGCCGCTCGACCATTTCCTCGTACGAGGTCGTATAGGCGAACCCAGTCTTGATGCGGGTCTGTCTCATATTCTCCCGGGAAACGGGTGAAATAAATCAATGAAAAGGATGAAGAACATGAAAGGATTATCCTTGGCGTGCGCCTTGTCGGCGGCTCTGGTCGGTGTGTCGTTTGGTGGTCCGGTGCAAGCGCAGGAGCGCTTCGTGACCATAGGCACCGGCGGTCAGACCGGCGTCTACTACGTGGCGGGCCAGTCCATCTGCCGCTTCCTCAACCGCGGCGCCGCCGATCACCAGATCAAGTGCAACGCCCCGGCCAGTGGCGGCGGTGTTGCCAACGTCAACGGCATCCGCTCCGGCGAATTCAACTTCGGCATCATGCAGTCCGACCACCAGTACAAGGCGATGAAGGGCGTCGAGCCGTTCAAGGCCGAAGGTCCGATGGATGACATCCGCGCCGTCTTCTCCCTGCAGAGCGAAGTGTTCACCATCCTGGCCCGCAAGGACGCCAAGGTAGCCAGCTTCGACGACCTGAAGGGCAAGCGTGTCAACATCGGCAACCCGGGTTCCGGTCAGCGTGACACCTTTGAAGAGATCATGGCCGTGAAGGGCTGGGACAAATCCGCCTTCAGCCTGGTTTCCGAACTGAAACCCGCCGAGCAGGCCTCTGCCCTGGGTGACAACAACATCGATGCCATGAGCTACTTCGTCGGCCACCCGAACGGCGCCATCCAGGAAGCCTCCACCACCACGGACACCGTGCTGGTGCCGGTCACCGGCCCCGAAATCGACAAGCTGCTGGCCGAGAAGAGCTACTACAGCAAGGCCGAGATCCCGGGTGGTCTCTACAAGGGCAGCCCGAACCCGACTCCGTCCATCGGTGGCAAGGCGGTGCTCTCCACCAGCGCCAAGGCTGACCCGGAAGTGGTCTACCAGCTGGTCAAGTCCGTGTTCGACAACCTGGACCGTTTCAAGCGCCTGCACCCGGCCTTCGCGGATCTGAAGGAAGCCGACATGATCAAGGTGGGTCTCTCCGCTCCGCTGCATGAAGGCGCTGTGCGTTACTACAAGGAACGTGGCTGGATGTAATCCGGCTGCGTCTTCGGATGTGCCCCGGACTCGCTCCTCCTTCGGGGGAGCGAGTCTCATTTATTGCAGTACCTACAGAGTCACACTATGCAGCAAACACAACAACAAGAGGCGTTCTCGGCCGAGGAGCTGATCGCCCAGGACGTCGGCGCCAGGCTGCCCGTCGGCCCCATGAGCTGGATCATCGCGGGTCTTGCGCTGATCTGGTCCCTGTTCCAGCTCTGGATTGCCTCGCCGCTGCCCTTCTCCCTTGGCATCGGCGTCCTCAACGACACTGAAACACGCTCGATTCACCTGGCCTTCGCCATCCTGCTCGCCTACCTGGTGTTCCCCGCCATGCGCAGCTCACCGCGAGACAGGGTTCCCCTTGCCGACATCGCCCTCGGCCTCGTCGGTGCCGCCGTCGCCAGCTATCTGTTCGTGATGTACCAGGAGCTTGCCCAGCGTCCCGGCAACCTGACCACCATGGACTTCGCGGTGGCCTGCGTCGGCATCCCGCTCCTGCTGGAAGCGGCCCGCCGCGCCCTGGGCCCGGCCCTGGCGGTCATCGCCATCGTCTTCCTGGCCTACAGCCTGGCCGGTCCCTGGATGCCTTTCCTGCTGGCCCACCGCGGGGTGAGCCTGCATGCGCTGGCCAACCACCAGTGGATCACCACCGAAGGGGTGTTCGGCATCGCCCTTGGGGTCTCCACCAGCTTCGTCTTCCTGTTCGTGCTGTTTGGCGCCCTGCTCGAGCGCGCCGGTGCGGGCCATTACTTCATCCAGCTCGCCTTCAGCCTGCTGGGTCACCTGCGCGGCGGCCCGGCCAAGGCGGCTGTGGTCGCCTCGGCCCTGACCGGCGTCATCTCCGGCTCCTCCATCGCCAACGTGGTGACCACGGGCACCTTCACCATCCCCATGATGAAACGGGTCGGTTTCTCCAAGGAGAAGGCCGGCGCGGTGGAAGTGGCCTCTTCGGTCAACGGCCAGATCATGCCGCCGGTCATGGGGGCTGCGGCCTTCCTGATGGTGGAGTACGTGGGCATCCCCTATGTGGAGATCATCAAGCACGCCTTCCTGCCGGCGGCCATCTCCTACATCGCCCTGCTCTACATCGTGCACCTCGAGGCGCTCAAGCTCGGGATGCAGCCCATCGGCAACCGTCAGCCGCGCCCCTGGCTGCGTCGCCTGACCGGCTTCGCCTTCGGTGCCGCCCTCATCAGCGGCCTCTCCATGGCGGTCTACTACGGTCTGGGCTGGCTCAAGCCGGTACTGGGTGACTATGCCCTGCCGGGGATCAGCGTGCTGCTGGCCGTCGCCTATCTCGGACTGCTGAAGATCGCCGCGAGCAACGCGCCGCTGCCGGCGGAAGACCCGGACAAGCCGCTGGACGAGCTGCCCGAGACCCGCGCCGTGCTGCTCTCCGGCCTGCACTTCCTGCTGCCCGTGGTGGTGCTGGTGTGGTGTCTGATGGTGGAGCGCCTCTCCCCCGGCCTGTCGGCCTTCTGGGGTTCGGTGATGCTCATCATCATCCTGCTGACCCAGCGACCGCTGCTGAACTGGCTGCGCACCGACGGCAAGCATGACTACGGCTCCTTCACCGATGGCGTGGTGGACCTGCGCGAGGGGCTGATTGCCGGTGCCCGCAACATGATCGGCATCGGCATTGCCACCGCCACTGCCGGCATCATCGTCGGGGCCGTCTCCCAGACCGGCGTCGGCCTGGTACTGGCGGATCTGGTGGAGTTCCTCTCCATGGGCAACCTGCTGCTCATGCTGATCCTCACCGCGCTGCTGAGCCTCATCCTCGGCATGGGGCTGCCGACCACCGCCAACTACATCGTGGTATCGAGCCTGCTGGCGCCGGTGATCGTCACCCTGGGTCAGCAGAACGGCCTCATCGTGCCGCTCATCGCGGTGCACCTGTTCGTCTTCTACTTCGGCATCATGGCGGACGTGACCCCGCCGGTGGGGCTGGCCTCGTTCGCCGCGGCCGCCGTCTCCAAGGGCGACCCCATCAAGACAGGGATCACGGCGTTCTACTACAGCCTGCGTACCGCAGCGCTGCCGTTCCTGTTCATCTTCAACACCGATCTGCTGCTCATCAACGTGGACTTCGCCCATGGCGTGCTGATCTTCATCGTGGCCACCATCGCCATGCTGATCTTCGCTGCCGCCACCCAGGGCTTCTTCCTGGTGAAGAGCCGCTGGTACGAGAGCGTGCTGCTGCTGCTGGTGGCCTTCACCCTGTTCCGTCCAGGCTTTTGGATGGATCTGCTGCACGACCCGTATCGCGACACCGCCCCGGCCGAGCTGGTCCAGACCATGGGGCAGGTGGAGGCTGAAAGCACCCTGCGCCTGCGTATGGAAGGGGAAGATGCGGTGGGCAAGTTGCGCCGCTTCACCGTGCTGCTGCCGGTGCCTTCGGGCGTCAGTGGTGAGGAGCGTCTGGCCAAGCTGGGGATCCAGACCTATGAGCAGGACGGCAAGATCCTGATCGACACCGTCACCTTCGGCAGCCAGGCCGCCGATTTGGGGCTGGAGATGGATCAGCAGATCCTGAGCGTCAAGGCGCCCACCGAGCGCTGGCCCAAGGAGCTGATGTGGCTGCCGGGCTTCCTGCTGTTCGGGGCCGTGGTCTGGCTGCAACGCCGCCGGGTCGCTCGACCCTGATCATCACCCAATAAAAAACGGCGCCTTCGGGCGCCGTTTTTTATGCTGGGCTGTGATGCCGGCCGCTTCGGGCCATCAGTCCAGGGCATCAGTTGGACTGGGTCTGCTTCTGTTTTTGCAGTTGGTCGAGGGTCTGCTGCTCCTGCGGGCTGAGGCCAAGCTGCTCGCAGGCCTGTTCAAAGCTGATGCCAAGATGGCACATCATGATGTCGATAGCGGGCAGGTAGTTGGTCATAGCGTCTTCCATGGTGATCCTCCAGAACTGTCTCTTATGCCCGAGGGCGGGGATGGGGGCAATTAGACTTTAGGTGTAGGGTGCCATCTGCTTCAGCCTCTGCCACTGGCCGGGGGAATTTGCTACTCTTGCGGGCACTAAAGAGGTTGCCGCCCCAGGGTGAGCAGCCGGTGAGGAGCAGGGCATGTTATTGAGTTTCTTGATCATCGCATCGGGCTGGTGGCACATCCGCGCGGCTTACGGCTCAGACTCCCGTCAGTTCTACATCAGCAAACCCCTGACCATGCTGTTCATCATCGCCCTGGCGTTTGGCTACCAGAGCGACGATCACAACGGCTCCCACGCCTGGATCCTGCTCGGTCTCTGCCTGTCGCTGGCGGGGGACGTGCTGCTGATGCTGCCACGGGATCGCTTCATCCAGGGGCTGGCGGCATTTCTTGTCGCTCACCTCTGCTACATCGTCGGTTTCGCCCAGGGGCCCCTGGTGCTCAAGCTGGTGGACGGCCTGCTGCTGTTGCTGGTGGCCGGCATGGTGTTCGGGCTCTTGTGGGGCCAGCTCGGCGAGATGAGGATCCCCGTCTTCTGCTACATGCTGGTGATCATCGCCATGGCCTGGGTGGCCGCCGGTGCCTGGCATGCCTCTCTCACTGCCGGCAGCGCCGCCGCCCTGGTGGGGGCGCTGATGTTCCTCTTCTCCGACAGCATGCTGGCGCTGGACAGATTCCGCCGCCCCTTCCCCCATGCCACGGCCTGGATCATGAGCAGCTACTTCGCGGCACAGTTCCTGATCGCCGCCTCCCTGGCGGGCTGACCGGCGGGCAGCCATGAAAAACGGGCCTTCTGGCCCGTTTTGCTATGTGATCCCCACCTTTCACGCCTCGACCGGTTCTGCGTCAGGGGCCCTCGGGGCCGGCTGCTTGAGCAGCAGCATCAGGGCGCTGGCGATCAGCAGGAAGATACCCATCACGTAGAACACCTGGTTGTAGGCCATGATGGCCGCCTCGCGGCTGATGGTGTTCGACAGCATGGCCCGGGCCTGCAACTGGGCCTGCTCCGGCCCGGCTCCCTGGGCCATCATGTTCTGGGCCAGCTGCATCAGATAGGCCTGCCCCTCGATGCTGGTGGCGGCCAGGGTGCTGCCGATCTGGCTGACATGAGTCCGGGTGTCGTTGTCGATCAGGGTGGCGATGATGGCGATGCCGAAGGCGCCCCCCAGGTTGCGCAGCACGTTGAGCAGGGTCGAGGAAGAGGGGATCTCGTCCGGCGTCAGGCTGGCGGTCGCCACCAGAGAGAGGGGCACCATGATGAAGGGCTGCCCCAGGGCCCGCACGATGAGGGACTGGATCAGCTGGGGCCCGGCGTAGTCGGCATTCATGTTCACGTTCATGAAGCAGCTGATGGCGAAGACCAGAAAGCCGAAGCTCACCAGATAGCGCGGATCTATCTTGTGGGTCAGCTTGGGCACCAGGGGGAGCACCAGCAACTGGGGCAACCCCATCCACATCAGCACTTCACCGATTTCCAGGGCGTTGTAATTGTGGATCTGGGTCATGTAGAGGGGCAGCACATAGATGGAGCCCATCAACCCCATACCGAGCACCAGGTAGGCGAAGCAGGCCAGCGCGAAGCGCGGGTTGTGCAGCAGCCGCAGGTTGACCAGGGGGTGGCGGCGCAGCAACTGGCTGATGACGAAGAACACCAGGGCCACCACCGAGATGACGGTGAGCCGCACGATGAAGCTCGAGCCGAACCAGTCCTCCCGGTTGCCCTCTTCCAGCACCACCTCCAGAAGGCCGAGACCCACCGCCATGGTGAGGATACCAATGAGATCCACCCGCTTGATCACCTCCCAGTCCACGGGCTTCCTGTCCAGCCCGTGGGCCAGCATGGCCATCACCAGCAGGCCGGGCGGCACGTTCAGATAGAAGATGTAGTGCCAGGACATCTGCTCCGTCAGCCAGCCCCCCAGGGTCGGGCCGATGGCGGGGGCGAAGGTGGCGCACAGGCCGAACAGCGCCATGCCGGTGGCTCGCTTGTGCAGCGGCAGCAGGCTGACGATGAGGGAGAAGGCCATGGGGATCAGGGCCCCGCCGGTAAAGCCCTGCAGCGCCCGAAAGACGATCATGCTGGTGAGGTTCCAGCTGAACGAGCAGAGTACGGAGGCGACGATGAAGGCGCCCGTGGTCCACAGCAGGTAGCGCCGCACGCTCAGTCCCCGGCTCAGCCAGCCGCTCAGCGGAATGGCGATCATCTCCGCCACCAGATAGGAGGTGGAGATCCAGGAGCTCTCGCTCAGGGTGGCCGAGAGCGCCCCCTGAATGTCTTTCAGGGAGGCGTTGGTGATCTGGATGTCGAGGATGGCCATGAAGGCGCCGATGAGGCCCCCCATGACCGCGATCCAGTTGCGACGTGGTATGGCGTCCATCAGTGGGCGGCCACCACGGGATCAGGGGTGCGGGTGTCGACGATCACCTCGGTGGAGAGGCCGGGCAGCAGCTTGCCCGCCAGGGCGCCCGGATCCGGGATGCTGATCTTGACCGGCACCCGCTGCACGATTTTGGTGAAGTTGCCGGTGGCGTTCTCCGGCGGCAGCAGGGCGAACTTGGCGCCGGTGGCCGGAGAGAGGCTGTCGATGATCCCCTCGACCGGTTGATCCGGATAGGCATCCAGGATCACCTCCACCTTCTGGCCCGGCTGCATGTGCTGCAACTGGGTCTCCTTGAAGTTGGCCTCGACCCACACCTGGCTCAGGGGCACCAGGCTGGCCACCTGCATACCGGACTGGACGTAGAGCCCTTCCCGCAGGCTGCGCTTGCCGATGATGCCGTCAGCGGGGGCTCGCAGCTCGGTGTAGCCGAGTTCCAGCCTGGCCTGTTCGAGCTGGGCCTCGCTCAATGCTAGCCTGGCCTGGTTCTGCTTGGCTTCGGCATCCAGCACCAGCAGCCGCTCGCGGGCGGCCTGCAAGGCGGCTTTGGCCTCCAGTGCCTGGGCCTGGTTGACCTGCAAGCCAGCACGCACCTCGTCCAGGCTGTCCTGGGAGCTGTAGTGACGCTCATTGAGCTGGCTGACCCGGCGCACCTGCTGCTGGGCCCGGACCTGCTCGGCATTGGCCGAGCTGACTTTTGCCTCGGCCTGGCGGATGAGGCTCAACTGCTGGATACGGGTGGCGGCGAGGTTATCCGCCGTCGCCTGGTTGAGGTGCAGATCGGCCTCGGCCTCCGCCACCTTGGTCCTGTACTCGCGGTCGTCGAGCCGGGCGATGAGCTGGCCGGCCTTCACCGCCTGGTTGTCGGTCACCAGTACTTCGCTGATGTAGCCGGAGAGCTTGGAACCGATGCCGGTCACCTCGCTTTGCAGGTAGGCGTTGTCGGTGCTCTCGAAGTAGCGGCCATGCAGATACCAGTAACCGGCAAACAGCAGGCCGAGCAGGGCCAGCACCAGGGCGGCCAGCAGGGGGATCTTCTTGTGTTGACTCATGATATTGGTTTTCCTGAACTGTGGCGGGCAGGCTAACATCGTGCAACTGTTTCGATTAGTATCCATTCATGAGATATACAGTTTCACTGGTGAAACAATGGACCTGAATGCTGCCTTAATCCTCGTTCGTATCGTCGACAAGGGCTCCTTTACCGCCGCAGCCCAGGAGCTGGGCATGACCAAGGCGACGGTGAGCCGCCGCATCGCCGAGCTGGAGCAGCGTCTCGGCGCGCGGCTGCTCTATCGCTCCACCCGGCAGCTCACCCTGACGGAAGCCGGTGAACAATATTATCTACGCTGCAGCAAGGCGGTGGAGGAGCTGGCCCAGGCCGAGCTGATGCTCAGTGCCAGCCAGCAGGAGGTGACGGGGACCCTCAAGCTGGCGGTGCCCATCGAGACGGGGCAGCTGGTGGTGGGCAGGCTGGTGGCGAACTTCCTGCAAGCCTATCCGGGCATGAAGGTGGAGCTGGAGCTGACCAACCGCATCGTGGATCCCATCAGCGAGGGGCTGGATGCCATCGTGCGGGTCGGCGACATGAGCGACTCCAACCTGGCTGCGCGGCGTCTCTGGAGCACCGAGCGGCTGCTGTGCGCCAGCCCGGACTATCTGGCGCGCCACCCGGTGATCCAGAGGCCCGCCGATCTGGTGCATCACGAGCGGATCGCGGTCAGCACGGGGTTCCTCGCCTCGCACTGGTGTTTCGAGCTGGATGATCGCGAAGTGCTGGTGGATCCCCCGTCCCGCTTCCAGGTCAACAACATCACCTGCGCCAGGGAGGCGGCGAAGGCGGGGCTGGGGCTGGCTTCCCTGCCCGCCATGCTGTGCCATGATGAGCTGGCGAACGGGACGCTTGTCTCCTTGCTGTCGGAGTGGCAGCAACCCAGGGTACCCATCTACCTGCTGTTTCCCGAGCGGCGCCTGATGCCGCGCAAGCTGAGGGCATTCATCGATTTTCTGGTGGCCAACGGCCCGGCTTACGGCATCGACAAGCTGCTGTAAGGGTTTCGAGGACAACGTATGGAGCGGTGGATGAATCTGTATCGGGCATCTCACTCCCGGAAGATGCTCGCCCTGGAATGATGGTAGTGCTGGTGATGACGGCACTGGCAAGGGTTTCGAGGACAACGTATGGATCAGTGGATGAATCTGTATCGGGCATCTCGCTCCCGGAAGATGCTCGGCCTGGAATGATGGTAGTGCTGGTGATGATGGCACTGGCAAGGGTTTCGAGGACAACGTATGGATCAGTGGATTAACTTGTATCGCGCCTCTCACTCCCTGGAGGCGCATGCCCTGAAAGGGGCCTTGGAGGTAGAGGGAGTCAGGGTGCGCCTCAGCGGCGAAGGGCTCTCCGGCGCGCTCGGGGAGCTGCCGGTGGATCTGCTGCAAGTGACCCTGATGGTGAACGAGCGGGATCGTCAGCGGGCGGGCCGGATCATCGAGCGCTACCAGCAGCGCCAGGGCAACGGCTGGCTGTGCGGCCAGTGCGGAGAGGAGAACGGCGCCAACTTCGATATCTGCTGGCGCTGCCATCACGATCCCCAGGATCATTGAACGCCCCTCGCGCCCTCAGCGCAGGGTGAAGTCGATGTCATCCCCCGCATGGGCATCGTGGTAGGTGGCGAGATCCAGCTCCTTCTCGCTGCGGGCGATGAGCACGGAGACCAGGATGTCGCCGGAGACATTGACCGTGGTGCGCGCCATGTCGAGGATCCGGTCTATGCCGGCGATGAGTGCCACCCCTTCCAGCGGCAGTCCCACGGCAGTGAGGGTCAGGGTCAGCAGCATCAGCCCGGTACCGGGTGTGCCCGCCGTGCCGATGCTGGCCAGCGTGACGATGCTGATGATGGTCAGGTAGTCCACCAGATGCAGATCCACCCCGAAGGCCTGGGCCACGAACAGGGCGGTGACCCCCTGATAGAGGGCGGTGCCATCCATGTTGATGGTGGCACCGATGGGCAGCACCTTGGCGGTGATGGCGGGGGAGACCCCGAGCCTGCGTTCGGCGCAGGCCAGGCTGATGGGCAGGGTGCTGCTGCTTGAACTGCTGGTGAAGGCTACCGCCTGGGCATCGACGATGCTCTTGAAGTAGTGCAACGGGTTGAGGCGCGCCATCAGGAGCAGCAGGCCGCTGTAGACGCCGAGCACGTGGAGCAGGCAGCCGAGGTAGACGGCGCCGATCACCTTGAGCAGCGGCAACAGCAGGCTGACGCCGTACTTGCCGGTCATCCAGGCCATCAGGGCGCAGACGCCATAGGGGGCCAGCGCCATCACCATCTGGGTCAGCTTGAACATTCCCTCTGCCAGGGAGGTAAAGAACAGGATGGCGGGGCGGCCGCGTCGTCCGGTGGCGTTGAGGGCGAGAGCGAGGGCCACGGCGAACACGATCACCTGCAATATCTTGCCATCGCCCATGGCCTGCACCGGGTTGCGCGGCACCAGGTGGCTCAGCACGCTGGCCAGGGTAGGTTGCTGCGCCATGGCGCCCCGTTCATAAGGACCCATGTTGGCGCCCATGCCCGGTTCCAGCAGCCAGCCCATCATCAGGCCGATGCAGATGGCGACGGCGGTGGAGCAGAGATAGAAGCCGATGGCCTTGCCGGCGATGCGGTCGAGCCGCTTGCCCTTGAGCAGGGCGGTGAGGCCTGCCAGGACGGAACAGAAGATGAGGGGCACCATCAGCATCTGGATGGTGTTGACGAACAGGACGCCGATGGGCTTGAGCAGCAGGGCCTGCTCGCTGAAGCAGAGCCCCAGACCTATCCCGGTCAGCATGCCGAGCAGGGTCTTCAACCAGAGCGGGCGACGGGTCCAGATCCGCCAGGGTTTGAAGACCAATCCATGGAACAGCATGACGCCAATGTCCTTATTTCTGTCTGCGGTGGCAAAAAGGGGCGACAGTGTAGCCATCCCCCCGTCAGGTTGCCACATTATCGACAAAGCGGCGCTCACGACCAGCCCGCTGGCGTTAAAAAAGGCGTTTTGTTGGCCTATATCAAGAACCCTCTCCGGGCTTCGGGCTTTAATTGTCATCTGACATGATGATTAAAGAGGTTCGAGATGTCCCAATCGATACACGGTCACGAAGTGATGGAGATGATGCTGGAGCAGGAGAGTCCGTTTACCCGGGCCAGCCTCAGGGCGGCGATCGCCTCGCGCTTCGGTGCCGAGGCCCGGTTCCACACCTGCAGCGCCAGCGAGATGGACGCTGACGCCCTGATCGACTTCCTGGCCAGGCGCGGCAAGTTCATCGACTCGGAGTCAGGGTTCCAGACCCGCGCCGACAAGATCTGCAGCCACGGATGATCGCCAGCGGCGAGCGCGGTGGGGCGCTCGCCGAATCCCGCCACCTTTGTTATATTTCGCCCTCCTTCCCCTCTTGTTGAAAGGTTCTGCTCGGGCGCTCTATGGACACATTCTCCGCTGCCGTCATGCTGTTTCTGATCATGGATCCGCTGGGCAACCTGCCGGTCTTCCTCTCCATCCTGCGCCATGTCGACCCCAAGCGTCGACGCAAGGTGATGCTGCGGGAGCTGTTGTTTTCACTGGTGATCATGATGGGCTTCCTGTTCGCCGGTCAGCAGATCCTGAGCTTCCTCAACCTGCGTCAGGAGGCGGTCAGCATCGCGGGGGGCATCATCCTCTTCCTCATCGCCATCAAGATGATATTCCCGAGCCCCGGTGGCGTGACCGGGCTGGCGGCGGGGGAGGAGCCCTTCCTGGTGCCCATGGCCATCCCCATGATTGCGGGCCCCTCCATCCTGGCTTCCCTGCTGCTTCTGGCCAACCAGGAGCCGACCCGGATGGTGGACTGGTCATTGGCCCTGCTGATGGCCTGGGGGGCCAGCGCCGTGATCCTGATGTTCTACGAGCTGTTCAACAAGCTGCTGGGTGAGCGAGGACTCACCGCGGTGGAGCGGTTGATGGGCATGCTGCTGGTGATGATCTCGGTGCAGATGCTGCTGGATGGGGTGCACCATTATCTGGCGGTGACGGGTCAGAACTGACGGGGCGAATGCTGATGTCAACGTGAAACGGGGCTTCTTGAGCCCCGTTTTTTTTGCGCGTCAGGCGGCAGCGGCCGGGCCATCCGCCGAGGTTTCCAGCTTGCCCATGATGAGGGCGAGCAGGGTCTCCCGCAGCCAGCGATGGCCCGGATCCTCCTCGTGGCGCTGATGCCAGATGAGCAGGTGGGAGATGCTGTCCAGGGCGATGGGCAGCGGCAGCGGCACCAGGGGATAGACCTGGGTGGCGTGGCGGGCGTAGAGGCGGGAGAGGGTCACTATCATGTCCGAGTGCATGCCCATGCGCAGGGCCGCCTCGAAGGAGGGGACGGTCGCCTCGATCCGGCGATAGAGATCCTGCTCCGCCAGCTTGTGATCCAGCATCCAGCGATCCCGCCCTTCGCAGTAGGTCTGCACATGGGGGTAGGCGAGGTAACGGGTGAGATCCCACTCGGGCTCCTGCAAGGCAGGGTGATCCCGCTGTACCAGGCAGGTGAGATCGTCGATGGTGAGCAACCGCTGGCAGATGGCGTTGGGCAGGGTGTCGAGGCGAAAATCCGAATTGATGCAGTTCTCCCGCACCGTGAAGGCGATATCCACCTGGCCCTGGCTCATCTCGGTCAGGCTGTGTTCGGTCCACTCCTCGTAGCGCAGGCGGATGCCAGGGGCCTGACGCTTCAGTTCGCTCAGGTAGAGGGGGGCAAACAGGGTGAAGGCGCTGTCCATGCTGGCGATGACGAACTCCCGCTCCGTGCTGGCGGGATCGAAGTCCGGCGGCTGGATCAGGTTGTCCAGGGAGAGCAGTATGGGCTGCAGTTGCTGCTGGAGATCCAGGGCGCGGGGAGTGGGATCCATCCCGTAGGCCGAGCGCACGAACAGGGGATCGTCAAAGGTCTCCCGCAACCGTCCAAGGGCCTTGCTGACGGCGGACTGGCTCAGGTGCAAACGGCGTGCAGCCCGGCTGCCGTTGCGCTCTTCCAGCAAGACTTGCAGGATTATCAACAGATTAAGGTCTATGCGTGCAAGCTGTTCCAGCAACATGATATGAATCCTCTTCAATTCCTAGATGAATATATACCATTTGTTTTCATATCTTGGCGATCCTATGCTCGACGGGTCTCTCGCCCTGGTGGCGGCTGGTACAGGATGTAGCGGTTGAGGGGACAAGTAGCACCGACTCATACGGCGGCCCATGGTCGCCGTATTTTTTTGCGCCTCGTCGCCGTTTTTGCGCAATTTTTTCGCCAACTTGCACCGGCCTTGATTTTGCCCAACAATCGATACGCTTTCTTTTGATACAACCTCCAGGTATCTAACAGTCAGGAGTCTCCCTATGGGACTGGGTGGCATTCATATCTGGCATCTGCTGATCCTGCTCGTGGTCGTCGTCGTGGTGTTTGGCAGCAAACGCCTGGCTGGCGCCGGTGAGGATCTGGGCACTGCCATCAGGGATTTTCGCAACGCCTTGCGCGACGATGACAATATCCGGAATAAGTAGGAGTGAACGTATGTCTGTAGACGAGAAAGTGGAACTGAACGAGACCTGTGACAGTTGCGGCTGTTTCGCCGAAATTGGCACCATCATCGGCGAAGGTGACGACGTCATGGAGCTGGTGATCGAGGCCGCGGCCGAAGCCGACGCCCGCGAGAAATTTGCAGCTTACGAGGCGCTGGCCAAGCAGGTCACTGCCGAAGCCAAAAGCAGCAGCGAGCTGAGCCGGGGCCCGGATGGCGTGATCCTGAAGGCCCGCCTGCAATTCACCTGCACCGCCGAGAAGCTGATCTTCGAGATGCGCGCCCGCTCCCTCTGAGATCGTGATGACACGGCAGGCTTGCCTGCCGTCTTGCTCTGCCCCTCGCTTTTTCCCTCCCTTTGCGTTGTATAGTGAGTTATCCCACGGACGATCCGTTTTCCGTCCGGCATGCGCCGATCGGCAGAAGATCCCGCGACGCCCCATGACTTGGCGCAGGCGCCTTCTCTGACAGACCCGACGGTGCGCACCGGCCCACAGCGAGGTGGTTAAATCATGATGCGGCGATGGATCTGGGCCCTGCTGGCTCTCTGCTCTCTCCCTCTGCTGGCGGCGGATCTCAAGCCGCAGTTGCTGCCCCAGGCCGGTGATCTCGAACACATCCTGCAAAAAAAAGAGCTCAGGGCCCTGGTGGTCTATGAGCGGGGGTTTTTCTTTTTCGACAAGGGAGCCCAGTACGGCATCCTGGTCAATCAGCTTCAGGGATTCGAGCGCTGGTTGAACCAGACCTACCTGGCCAAGGAGAAGCTCAAGCTCAAGATCATTTATATCCCGGTGCGCCAGGACAAGCTGCTGGACTATCTGGCCGAGGGGCGCGGGGATCTGGTGGCCGCCAACCTGACGGTCACCCCCACCCGGCGCGAGCAGGTGACTTTCTCCCAGCCGCTG
The DNA here is from genome assembly GCF_017939255.1 of Aeromonas sp. Prich7-2. Lineage (NCBI taxonomy): Bacteria > Pseudomonadati > Pseudomonadota > Gammaproteobacteria > Aeromonadales > Aeromonadaceae > Aeromonas > Aeromonas sp. Prich7-2. The sequence continues at coordinate 78,006 of NZ_JAGKRI010000004.1, read as the reverse complement.
ATCGCCCCCATCGAGGAGTGGGTGGTGAGCCAGCGGGAGCTCCCTGCCTTCAATCGCATCACCCAGCTGTCCGGCCGGCGGATCTGGGTGCGCGCCAGCTCCAGTTATTTCGAGAGCCTGCACCAGCTCAACTGGCTGTTTCGGGAGCTGGGGTTGCCCCCGGTCTACATCGAGACGGTTCCCGAATACCTGCAGGACGGGGACCTGCTGGAGATGGTGTCAGCCGGGATCATTCCGCTGACGGTCACCGACAGCTTCAAGGGGCGGATCTGGCTCGACATGATTGGCGGTCTCAAGGCCCACAGGCTGATACCGCTGCGGGACAAGGGGCGCAGCGCCTGGGCCCTGCGCAACAACAGCCCGGAGCTGCTCAAGGCGGTGAACGCCTACATCTCGGAGTCGAGCAAGCGGACCCTCTACAGTGACATGACATTGCGCCGCCTGCTGGCGCAGAGCGACCGCATGAGCAACATACTGGCGCCGGACCCGCTGGGGCGCCTGTCGACCATTCGCAAGGTACTGGAGGCCCAGGCGGACAAGTATCAGCTGGACTGGCTGATGCTGGCCGCGCTGGCTTACAAGGAGTCGGGGCTCAATCCCAATGTCGGCTCTCACCGGGGGGCCGTCGGCATCATGCAATTGCTGCCGAGCACCGGCAAGGAGGTGGGGATCCGCGGCGCCAGACTCACCAGTCTGGAGGGCAATGTGGAGGCGGCCTGTCGCTACATGCGGCTCATCCTGGACACCTACTTCAATGATCCCGGGATGGACAGGCTCAATCGCCATCTGTTCGCCCTGGCCGCCTACAATGCGGGTCCGAACCGTGTCCAGGCATTGCAGGCCAAGGCGGCCGACAAGGGGCTGGATCCGAACGTCTGGTTCGGCAACGTGGAGCAGCTGGTGGCCAACGACGTGGGCCAGGGGCCCATCAACTACGTTGGCACCATCTACAAATACTACGTGGCCTACCGTTTCAGCCTGCCCCAGCTGGAGGGCAAGTCAGAGGCCATCGAGGCGGTGCAGCCCTGAGCCTGTCAATGCTGGCCGGGGAGGGGATCCTCGTGATGCTGCGCAAGGGGTTCCCAGCCCAGATCCCGGTGCTGCTGGTACCAGGGCATCAACAGCCTGGCCGGGGTGGGATCCGGTTGGCTGGCATGAGGTCTCTGACTGAGGGAGGGGTGGTCGCGCAGTTCCATCATCGGCTCCTTGACAGTGGGCTATCGGGGCGGTTGTCTGGGTTATGCCACCACCAGATGACAGGGAGATGACCCTTGATCCCCGCCGAGTTTGCCTTGCTCGCCGATCCCGGTGCAGCCCTGAAAGCCCGATGCCAGTTGATCCGCCAGGCTCGCCACCGGATCCTCGCCCAGTATTACAGCTGGGAAGAGGACGGCAGCGGCAAGCTGCTGCTGGCGGAGCTGGTGCGGGCGGCCCGGCGCGGAGTGGTGGTGCAACTGCTCATCGACGATCTCTACGGCGGGGAGAACCGCTTTCTGGAGGCGGTGGCGGCGGAACCGGGCATCGAGGTACGCCTGTTCAACCCCTTCTGGTTGCGGGGCTGGCGTCCTCTGACCCTGCTGCTGGAAGGGGTGCTGAGCTTTCGCCGCATCAATCACCGGATGCACAACAAGCTGCTGCTGGTGGATGGCAGCCAGGCGGTGATCGGCGGGCGCAACATCGGTGATCGTTACTTCGGGCTGGGGATGCCGCCTCACTTCATCGACCTGGATCTGGTCTGCCGCGGCCCCCTCTGTCAGCAGGCCGAGCAGGGGTTCGCGCTGTTCTGGCACAGTCGCTGGAGCCACCCGGTCCGTCGCCTGTTGAGACGCCCCTTGCTGCCAGCCGAAACCCGGGCCCTGAACGATTTCCTGCTGACCCTGACCGACCCCGCCATGGCGGCCGCCTATGATCTGCCGGCCACTCTGTTTGATGAGTGCCCCGTTCCCCTTTGCTGGCATCCCGGGCGAGGGCAGTGCTGGTTCGATCGCCCCGGCAAGGGGCTGGTCGCCCGGCCGACCACGGCGCCCCTGCTGGGACGCATGCTGGCTAGCAATCAGGGGGCCCTGAGGTTGGTGAGCCCTTACCTGATCCTGACACGGGGGCTGCGTCGCCGGCTCAAGGGGCAGCGACGGCAGGGGGGCGACATCGAGATCCTGACCAACTCCCTGGCCAGCACGGACGTGCCCCTGGTCTATGGCGCCTATCGACGTCACCGCCCCTGGCTCGAGCGTCAGGGGGTCACCCTGTTCGAGCTGACGACGGAGGCGTTCAGTCTGCATGCCAAGCTGATCCTGATGGGGAAGGAGGAGGCGCTGCTCGGCAGTTTCAACCTGGATCCCCGCTCCCTGATGCTCAACACCGAGTTGATGCTGCACCTCCATAGCCCGAGGTTGTGCGACGAGTTGCAGCAACTCATTGATGGCTGGTTGCAGCAGGCCGTGCACCCGGTGGCGGCGTCCCCCTCTGCATGGCGGCGCCTGCTGGCGCAATTGAGCGATTGGTTACCTTTGCATCGTTGGTTGTGAGTGGGATCCGCCTTGTGCGAGATCTCGCAAAGCCTTGTGCGCCTTCGAGGATAACGTTTGCCATCCAAAAACGGGACTGGATTGCATCGTATTGTTTTTAATCGATTTATATTAAGGGCGCCGTAACAATCCAGGCTCCTCGACTGCATAGAGGTGCGTGTAGAACGGTTTTTTATTTTATTTAACTGCGTAGTATCTCGAGTGCAAGGACAAACACGGCGGCTGGTCTGCCGTGTGGGTGACGGCAACAGGGGAAATGGGCCAACCGGATTGCTCCGGCAGGCGAGGCGGATCGGGAGCGGAAACCCGTGATGCCAGACAGACCCCCGTGGTTGCGGGAGCCCAATATGGAACATGCTATTTGCGAGGGGGTGACATGCGAATGTTGCCCCATTTTTTTATGCCGCCGTCCGTTTGCTCAATTAAAAAGACCGCCTGCTGGCGGTCTTTTGCGTGATGTCTCGGCGATCAGGCGAGGCCCGCCAGCAGACGACTCCAGTTGCGCTTGGCAACGAGGAAACCGTCTCGCAACGTGCGGTACTCCAGTTGCAGCCTGAGCCTGTCGTAGCGTGCGAGGGCTGTGCGCTTGCGCTGCTCCAGCAGTGACTTGCGGCTGGCATAGTAGTGCTGGATCTGCAGGCTCAGTTTGTCGTACTCCTCCTGCAGCAGTGCCTGCCAGCGTTCCCTGTCATCCTGCTTGTGCACTCTGGCCTGGGCGCGCTTGAGCTGCATCTCCAGCCTGGCCTGTTCGATGCGTTCCTCCGGGCAGGATCTCAGGTCTTTGGCGAGCCCGCACCAGGCGGCGGTGCGGATCAGCCACTTGGTGGGGTCGAACTGCCACCACTGAATGCCGTTGCGGTAGTCGTTCTCGAACAGGTGATGGAAGTTGTGATAGCCCTCGCCAAAGGTGAAGAAGGCCAGGATGCCGTTGTCCCGGGCGCTGTTGCGATCCGTGAACGGCTGGCTGCCCCAGATGTGGGCCAGGGAGTTGATGAAGAAGGTGGTGTGATGGGTCATTACCATGCGCAGCACCCCGGCCAGCAGCATCATGCCGAGCAGATCCCCGTGCAGGAGGCCGAGCAGCAGCGGAATGCCGATGTTGGTGACCAGAGCCAGGGCCAGATAGTGCCTGTGCTGGAAGGCGACCACGGGGTTGTTTTGCAGGTCGCGCACATTGCTGTAGTCGTGGTAGGTATCGCGCTGGTATTCCCGCAGCATCCAGCCGATGTGGGAGTACCAGAAGCCGCGACCCGCACTGTAGGGATCCTTCTGGTTGTCATCCACGTGGCGGTGGTGGCGGCGATGATCCGAGGACCAGTGCAGCGCCGAGTTCTGCAGGGCGAGCGCGCCTCCGATGGCGAAGATCCATTGCAGGGCCGGGTGTGCCTTGTAGGCCTTGTGGGACCAGAGCCTGTGGTAGCCGGCGGTGATGGAGATGCCGCAATAGCAGAACAGCAGCAGGAAGCAGAGCCACTGCCAGAGGTCGTAGCCCTGGCTCAGTCCATACCAGGGAACCGCTATCAGTGCCGTCAGCCCGGAGAGGGCGAACAGCAGGGTGTTGGTCATGATGATCGGGGGGCGGTCCATTTCACTCGGCTCCTTTCAGCGAACAGCTGTTCACTATTCTCCATTGAGCCGGAATGCGGGTCAATGGTAAAAAAGTCGGAGACAAACCTGATCCCGGCCCCGCCTTCGGGTTATCATCTGGCCTCGCTAATCTCAAGGTGACTGTTTTCGTGGGTATTCGCGCGCAACAAAAAGAAAAAACCCGGCGTACGCTGATCGAGGCGGCGTTCAGTCAACTCTGCGCCAACCGCAGTTTCTCCAACCTCAGCCTGCGGGAAGTGGCCAGAGAGGCGGGCATAGCGCCGACCTCCTTCTATCGCCACTTTCGGGACATGGAAGAGCTGGGGCTGACGCTGGTGGACGAGGGAGGGCTGACCCTGCGCCAACTGATGCGCCAGGCGCGCCAGCGCATCGCCGGTGGTGGCAGCGTTATCAGCACCTCGGTGCAGACCTTCATGGAATTCGTCGAAAACAACCCGAACATCTTCCGGCTGCTGCTGCGCGAGCGCTCCGGTACCTCGGCTGCATTCCGTCAGGCGGTGGCCCGGGAGATCCAGCACTTCATCGCCGAGCTGACCGATTATCTGGAAGCCACCACGCAGGCGCCACGGGAAGAGGCCTATATCCAGGCCGAGGCCATGGTGACCATCGTCTTCAGCGCCGGTGCAGACGCCCTCGACATGACCCCGGAAGAGTGCAAGGCACTGTCGGAGCGCACCATCAGCCAGTTGCGGATGATTGCCATGGGCGCCGAGGTGCAGAACCGCAAGCGCCACGAATCTCTCACATAACGCAAGGATGGACAGCCTCATGCATGAACCGAACGCGATCCCGAAGAAGCCCCTGGTGCTGGCCCTGCTGATCGGTATCTGTGGCGATGCCTTCCTGTCGGCCTTGACGGAGTCGGTCGTCCCCTTCTCCTTCTACCCCCTCATCGCCCTGTTGCTGGCGGCCAGCCAGCTCTATCAGCACTATCGCCATGAGCCCATGGTGGGCAACACACCCAGCTGCATCCTGCTCTGCTTCTTTATCGGCGTGTTCGGCCATTCTGCCCTGGTCAAGGTGCAGTACCCCGAGCTTGGCAGCAACTTCTTCTCCCTCATTGCCATGCTGCTGCTGCTCGCCGCCCTCTCCATCAAGCTCGGAATCAGCCTCGGAAAAACGCAGAAGGAGTGACGAATCACTCCTTCTGGTCGGGCCGGGGGTGGCCTAGTCGGCCCTGGGGGGGATCTCTCCCTGCTTCCTGGCGTCTATGATGGCCTGCAGCTTGGTGCGGATATCCATCATGCCGAACACCCCGAAGATCAGCACCTGGGTGAATTCGAGACGAGTGACCGCGAAGTAGGGTTTGCAGGCCGCCTTGATCATGCTGGCCTGTACCCAGTGCATCAATATCACGATGACGCCGCACACCGGCAGAAAGCCGTTCAGTTTGCCCGGCAGGGTGCCCAGCAGGGCGAGTGCCACACCGAACCAGAAGAACAGCAGCACCCCCATCGCCAACAGATTAAACACCCGCTTCATCGTTTACCTCCCGTACATAGAGTTGATAGCAGGCCTGATGTGATCGACCTGCTTGTCCTTGAGCCGTTGTCCAAATTGACGGAGAAGGGGACTGTGCCCATCCCCCCTTTAAACCGCAGCGTCATGCTTGGTGTCCCGCAGATAGAGCTGATAGCAGACCTGACCAGCCTGCTTGTCCTTGAGTAGTTTCCAGCTGGCGGGCAGCGTCAGATCGGCCATCTCTTTTTCCCGCTCCAGATAGATGAGGGCATCGGATGCCAGCCAGCCGCGTTGCTCCAGCAGCTCGCACACCTGGGGCAGCAGCTCGCGACGAAACGGTGGGTCCAGAAAGACCAGATCGAAGGGGGTGGCCGGGCCTTGCAGCCAGCTCACGGCATCGGCCTGGATCACCTGCCCCTGGCTGCTGCCCAGGGTCGTCAGGTTCTTCTTGAGCTGGTCGGCGGCGCCTCTGTCCATCTCGATCAGGGTGACCTGTTCGGCATAGCGGGACAAGGCTTCCAGCCCCAGCCCGCCGCTGCCGGCGAACAGATCCAGACAGCGGGTACCGCGCACGTGGGGAGCCAGCCAGTTGAAGATGGTCTCCTTGACGCGATCCGTGGTGGGTCTGAGCCCTTCCACATCCCTGACGGGGAGTTTGCGCCCCTTCCATTGGCCGCTGATGATTCGTACCACGCCCGCTCGCCCCTGAGGGGCCGGGCTCTTGCTCGGGCTGTTACGGCTGGATTTCACTCTGGGCATCGCGTTTCGTCGTCAGAAAATAAAGTGATAGTATAAGGCGGTTCATTTTTATGCCGACCCGCCGAGGGACGGCTATCTTAGCAGTCAGCCTTTGATGTGAGTATTTTTAGATGGCAAAAGGTTTGTTTTCCTGGCTGGGTTTCGGCCGCAAGAAAGAAGAGGCTGAGGCCGTTCCATCGCAGGCGCCCGACGCTACCCCGGCGGTAGTCGAGTCGCAGGCCGCCGCTGTTCCCGCGCCTGTCGCCGATGTTGCCCCGGCTGATGCCCCCGCCGCCAAGCCCGAAGCGCCGCTGAGCGGCCCTGACGAAGGCCCCCTGGTTGTGGAAGAGCCGGAGGGCGAGCTTGAGCCCGTCATCGTCAATGAGGCCTTGATCTCAACCGAAGCTCAAGTCGCAGAAGAAGCCATTGTCGCCGCCGAAGCCCGCGCTTTGGAAGAGGCCCGTATTGCCGCCGAAGCTCGCGCTGCAGAAGAGGCCCGTGTTGCCGCCGAAGCCCGCGCCGCAGAAGAGGTCCGTGTTGCCGCCGAAGCTCGCGCCGCAGAAGAAGCCCGTACTGCCGCCGAAGCTCGCGCTGCAGAAGAGGCCCGTATTGCCGCCGAGGCCCGCATCGCTGCCGAAGCCCGCGCCGCGGAAGAAGCCCGTATTGCTGCCGAGGCCCGCGCTGCGGAAGAGGCTCGCATCGCTGCCGAGGCTCGCGCCGCAGAAGAAGCCCGTATTGCCGCCGAAGCCCGCGCTGCGGAAGAGGCTCGCATCGCTGCCGAAGCCCGTGCCGCGGAAGAAGCCCGTATTGCCGCCGAGGCCCGTACTGCGGAAGAGGCTCGTGTTGCCGCCGAAGCTCAGGCTGCCGAGGAAGCCCGTGTCGCCAAAGAGGCCCAGCGAGCGGAAGATTTGCGTCTGGTCGCCGCGATGGAGGCTGAGGCCGCTGCCCTGGCCGCTCTGCCACTTGCCGCCAAGGTGGACGACGACACTCAGGAGAAGCCGCAGCGGGAGGGCTTCTTTGCCCGCCTCAAGCGCAGCCTGGTGCGTACCAGGGAGAATATCGGTTCCGGTTTCTTCGGCCTGTTCAGCGGCAAGAAGATCGATGACGATCTGTTCGAAGAGCTGGAGACCCAGCTGCTGACCGCCGATCTTGGCGTCGACACCACCACCCGCATCATCGAGGGGCTGGTACAGCACGCGGACCGCAAGCAGCTCAAGGACGCCGAGGCGCTCTACGGTCTGCTCAAACAGGACATGGGCGAGATGCTGGCCAAGGTCGAGCAGCCCCTGGTGATCGACACCAGCAAGAAGCCTTACGTCATCCTGATGGTCGGCGTGAACGGCGTCGGCAAGACCACCACCATCGGCAAACTGGCCAAACAGTTCCAGGCCGAGGGCAAGAGCGTGATGCTGGCCGCTGGCGATACCTTCCGTGCTGCCGCCGTCGAGCAGCTGCAGGTGTGGGGTCAGCGCAACAACATTCCGGTGATTGCCCAGCACACCGGTGCCGACTCCGCTTCCGTCATCTATGACGCCATCGAGGCTGCCCGCTCCCGCGGGGCTGACGTGCTGATCGCCGATACCGCTGGCCGCCTGCAGAACAAGAGCAACCTGATGGAGGAGCTCAAGAAGGTGGTGCGGGTGATGAAGAAGCTGGACGATGCGGCGCCCCACGAGATCATGCTTACCCTGGACGCAGGCACCGGCCAGAACGCATTGAGCCAGGCCAAGCTGTTCAGCGAGGCGGTGGGCCTGACCGGCATCACCCTCACCAAGCTGGACGGCACCGCCAAGGGTGGCGTCATCTTCGCGGTGGCCGACAAGTTCCAGATCCCGATCCGCTACATCGGGGTGGGCGAGGGGATCGACGATCTGCGCCCGTTCGTCGCCAACGACTTTATCGAGGCGCTCTTCAGCCGCGAAGAATAAATCCGGCTGACATGAGTCGGCCCGGCCGTGACAAGCACGTGTTCCATACCCCGACTCCGGTCGGGGTATGTCACTATGAGGGCGCAGGCATGGCTCATCCGGACAAGGATGACACGCGGCATGGTTGTGACCGGTGTTGTCATCCAGGTGTTGTGCCGGTACGGGGGAGTGAGCGCCCCATGCTTTATCCCGGTCGGGGTTTGTCAATCTCAGGGAACCGTTATGATTCGTTTTGACAAGGTCAGCAAGGTCTACAGTGGCGGTCATCAAGCGCTGCAAAAGGTCAGTTTTCACCTGCGCAAGGGGGAGATGGCCTTCCTGACCGGCCATTCGGGGGCGGGCAAGAGTACCCTCCTCAAGCTCATCAGCGTGATGGAACGACCGACCGACGGCCGCGTCTTCTTCCACGGCGATGACGTCAGCCACATCCAGCGCAGCCAGATCCCCTACGTGCGCCGCCAGATCGGCATGATCTTCCAGGATCACCGCCTGCTGATGGATCGTACCGTGTTCGACAACGTCGCCCTGCCCCTGGTGATCGATGGCTACAGCCATGGGGACATCAACAAGCGGGTGGCGGCGGCGCTGGACAAGGTCGGGCTGCTCGGCAAGGAGCGCTACCAGCCGCGCATGCTCTCCGGTGGTGAGCAGCAACGGGTCGGCATCGCCCGCGCCATCGTCAACAAACCACCGCTGCTGCTGGCGGACGAGCCGACCGGCAACCTGGATCCCCAGCTTTCCATGGACATCATGCGCCTGTTCGAGGAGTTCAACCGCTTCGGCGTCTCCGTGCTGATTGCCACTCACGATCTGGGGCTGATCGCCCGGATGCGCTACCGCACCCTGACCCTCAAGGCGGGTCGCATGTATTCGTCCGGGGAGGATCGCTGATGGCTATTGTTCGTCATAAACAGCCGCCGTTGCGTCGCTTGATGATGTATGGCGTGGATCACGTGCGCCAGGCCTTTGCCAGCCTGGGTGAGCTGTGGCGCAACCCGCTCGCCTCCCTGATGACCCTGGCGGTACTTGGCGTGAGTCTGGCGCTGCCTTCCTGTTTCCACGTATTGCTGAAGAATGCCGAAGTGGTAGAGGGGAGCTGGCAGACCAGCTCCCAGATCTCCCTCTATTTGCGCAAGGATCTGCCGGAGCAGAGCATCCTCGACATGAAGCAGCGGATCCTGCTCTATCCGGAGGTGGAGTCTGTCACTTATATGAACCGTGACGAGGCGCTCAGGGAATTTCGGGAGATCTCCGGCTTCGGTGATGCCCTGGATTATCTGGACAGCAACCCGCTGCCGCCGGTGCTGAGCGTGATCCCGGATCCGCGCTGGCAGAATCCGGAAGGGGCCGCCGAGCTGCTCGCCAAGCTGGAGAACGAGCCCGGTATCGAGCAGGGCAAGCTGGATCTGCAGTGGCTGACCCGGTTGCAGGGGATCATGAACCTGCTGCGCCACACCATTACAGGTATCGCGGTGTTGCTGCTCTCCGCCGTGTTGCTGATCGTGGGCAACACCCTGCGCCTGAATATCCTGAACCAGCGTTCCGAGATTGAAGTGCTCAAGCTGGTGGGCGCGACCGATGCCTTCATCCACCGTCCCTTCCTCTATACGGGCATCTGGTTCGGGGTCATCGGCGGCATGCTGGCCTGGTGGCTGACCGAGGTGATGGTGATCTGGAGCGAGGGGGTGGTGAAGGAGCTGGCGGGGCTCTACAACAGCAACTTCCGTCTGGTGGGGATGGGGGCGTTCGACGGCTTCAATCTCATACTGCTGGGCGCCCTGCTGGGGTTGATCGCCTCCTGGTTCTCGGTGCACAGGCATATTCGCGACATAGAACCGTCCTGATTGATTTATCAGCATTTTAAAGCGCTGGATTTTGCGAACTGGATCAAGTAAAAGAGTGGCCCGTTTCTGGCACGGGCCACTTTCTCAGAGTAATCTAAATGGTGTCTGCGCCGAGGATCATATGTGGATCCTCTGAACCTTTTGATTTATCAATGGTCTATTGACTGCAACAGAATGAATACGGGTATGGCCCCTATGCCTTGCTCGTCTGACTTGGCAAGCATGTGAAGGTTGCGAGCTCCGCAACAATGGACTTAGCATGCTACTTTTCAGGGGTCCTTTACTGTGACCCCTTTTTTTTGACTGTTCATTTATGATTCATGCCGTCAGCCTAAGATAGGCCGGGTTCATGCTGGGGTGATGTATGATGCAGCACGCAGAATGATACCTGGTCGGTAGACACGTCTTCTCAGGGTGTTAGACTGATTCGATTGAAAAGTAAGAGGTAGAACATGGGAACTTCATTGCAACGCACTATGGCTCTGATTCCGCAAGGTAGTCTGGAAGGCTATATCCAGGCCGTCAACTCGATCCCTGTGCTGAGCGCAGAGGAAGAGCGCGAACTGGCGATGCGTCTGCAGCAGGATGGTGATCTCGAAGCTGCACGCCAGCTCGTTATGTCGCACCTGCGTTTTGTCGTTCACGTGGCCAAGAGCTACTCCGGCTATGGCCTGCCTCAGGCCGATCTGGTGCAGGAAGGCAACATCGGCCTGATGAAAGCCGTCAAACGCTTTGACCCGAGCGTGGGCGTGCGTCTGGTCTCCTTCGCCGTACACTGGATCAAGGCCGAAATCCACGAATATGTGTTGCGCAACTGGCGCATGGTCAAGGTGGCGACCACCAAGGCCCAGCGCAAGCTGTTCTTCAACCTGCGCAAGTCCAAGAAGCGTCTGGGCTGGCTGAACCACGAAGAAGTGCAGGCCGTGGCTGCCGACCTCGGGGTATCCGCTGCCGACGTCACCGAGATGGAAGCGCGCATGAGCAATTACGATCAGGCTTTCGATCTGGTCGGTGACGATGAAGACGAGGGTGGCTTCGCGCCGGTGCACTATCTGGAAGACAAATCTTCCGATCTCGCCGCGAACATCGAGAACGACAACTGGGACAGCCATGCCACCCGTCGTCTGAGTGCGGCCATGGCGACCCTGGACGAGCGCAGCCAGCACATCATTCGTGCCCGCTGGCTCGATGACGAGAGCAAGACCACCCTGCAGGAGCTGGCCGATACTTACGGCGTCTCGGCCGAGCGGGTGCGCCAGCTTGAGAAAAACGCGCTCAAGAAGCTGAAAGATGCCATGGATGCCTGACGGCCTCCTCCGGTAAGAAGCAGGGCCTGATGGCCCTGTTTTTGTTTTGCGGGGATCTGGTCGGCCTTGCCTTGGTTACCCTTGTGTATGGTATGTTGCCGCCACTGCCACAGTAGGGAGAGCAGAAGTGAAACTGTTGAACGACTTGTTTACCAACAACCGCGAGTGGGCGGAACGGATCAAGGCCGAGGATCCCAATTTCTTCGCTACCCTGTCCGCCCAGCAGGCACCCGAGTACCTCTGGATCGGCTGTTCCGACAGCCGGGTTCCCGCCAACCAGCTGATGGGGCTCTTGCCGGGGGACGTCTTTGTCCACCGCAACGTCGCCAACCTGGTGGTGCACACCGATTTCAACTGCCTCTCGGTGCTGCAATACGCGGTGGAGGTGCTCAAGGTGAAGCACATCATCGTCTGCGGCCACTATGGCTGCGGTGGCGTCAAGGCTGCGATGCAGAACCAGGAGCTGGGTCTCATCGACAACTGGCTGCGCAACATCAAGGACGTCTACTTCAAATACGGCGAACAGCTCGAAGCCATCGAGGATGAGCACGAGCGCTTCGACTACCTGTGCGAGCTGAACGTGGCCGAGCAGGTCGCCAACGTCTGTCACACCACCATCATCCAGAATGCCTGGCGCAAGGGGCAGGAGCTGGCGGTGCACGGCTGGATCTACGGCATCAAGGATGGCCTGCTGCACGATCTCGATCTCTGCATCAGCGGCCCTGACCAGATCCCTGACGTCTATCGCGCCTGGCCGGACATGCGTCCGCCCCATCGTCGCCGCTGAGGACCATCCGGTGGCTCCTGCGCTCTACCTTCAGATAAAGCAGCACATCCTGGACGGGATCCGCGAACGCCACTATCAGGCGGGCGACCGGATCCCGACCGAGGCCGCCCTGTGCGAGCAGTTTGCCGTGAGCCGCATGACGGTGAACAAGGCGCTGCGTGAGCTGGTGGCCGAAGGCTGGCTGGTGCGCACCGCCGGATCCGGCAGTTTCGTGGCCGACAGGCGTACCGAGTCGCCGCTCCTGGCGATTCGCAATATTGCAGACGAGATCGCCGAGCGGGGCAGCGAGTACAGCGCGCGGGTGATCCGGCTGCAACGTCAGGCCGCCGACGAGAAAGTGGCGGTGCGTCTGGGCCTGCGGGTCGGGGCGCCCACCTTTCACAGCCTCATCGTCCATCAGGCCGATGGGGAGCCGCTGCAACTGGAGGAGCGCTTCGTCGATGCCGAGCGACTGCCCGGCTATGGCGAGCAGGATTTCACCCAGCAGACGCCAAACAGCTATCTGATGGAGATCTGCCCCCTCTCCGAGATGGAGCACGTGGTAGAAGCCGTGTTGCCGAGTGCTGGTGAAGCCGGACTGCTGCAAGTGAGGGTCGACACCCCCTGCCTGCTGCTGCACCGGCGCACCTGGTCAGACGGCTGTCTGGTCTCCTATGCCAGATTGTTGTCGCCGGGTTCCCGCTACAAGCTGAGCTCCAAGACGCGTCTCGCATAATTGTATATACAAATTAAGCATTTAAAAGCCCACCTCTCGGTGGGCTTTTTTGTGTTTACACTCTAATAAAGCCGCTGTTATCAAGATGTGAACTTGATCCTTCCTTTCTTTTCAGAGATCGGCTATAAATTATTGTATATACATTTAGAGGTCGGTATGAACAAGGAACTGTTGAACTGCGAGCGGGTCTGGCTCAACGTGACACCCGCCACCCTGCGCCCCGATCTGGCGGACTACGGCCTGCTGGAGCCCCATGCCCTTGGCGTGCGGGATGGCAAGATCCACGCTCTGGTCCCCATGCAGGATCTCAAGGGCCCCTATGCCGCCTCCTGGCAGGACATGAAGGGGAAGCTGGTCACCCCCGGTCTCATCGATTGCCACACCCACCTCATCTTCGCCGGCAGTCGCGCCGAAGAGTTCGAGCTGCGCCAGAAGGGAGTCCCCTATGCGGAGATCGCCCGCAAGGGGGGTGGCATCATCAGCACGGTGCGCGCCACCCGGGCAGCCAGCGAGGAGCGGCTCTATGAGCTGGCGTTGCCGCGGATCAAGTCCCTGATCCGGGAAGGGGTCACCACAGTCGAAATCAAGTCCGGCTACGGCCTCACCCTGGAAGACGAGCTCAAGATGTTGCGGGTGGCCCGTCGTCTGGGAGAGACGCAGCCCATCCGGGTCAAGACCACGCTGCTGGCGGCCCATGCGGTGCCGCCGGAGTATCGCGACGATCCCGACTCCTGGGTCGAGACCATCTGCCAGGAGATCATCCCGGCGGCGGCCGAGGCAGGTCTCGCGGATGCGGTGGATGTCTTCTGCGAGCACATCGGCTTCTCCCTTGCCCAGACCGAGCAGGTCTATCTGGCGGCGGATCAGTACAACCTCGCGGTGAAAGGGCACATGGATCAGCTCTCCAACCTGGGGGGCAGCACGCTCGCCGCCCACTTCGGCGCCCTCTCGGTGGATCATCTGGAATATCTGGATCAGGACGGGATCCAGGCGCTGGCCCACCGTGGCGTGGTCGCCACCCTGCTGCCCACCGCTTTCTATTTCCTCAAGGAGACCAAGCTGCCCCCGATCGCTGCCTTGCGCAAGGCGGGGGTACCCATGGCTGTCTCTTCCGACATCAACCCGGGCACGGCCCCCATCGTCTCCTTGCGCATGGCCATGAACATGGCTTGCACCCTGTTTGGCCTGACCCCGGTGGAGGCCATGGCCGGGGTGACCCGCCACGCCGCCAGGGCGCTCGGCGAGCAGGAACGGCTGGGGCAGCTCAAGGTCGGCATGCTGGCGGATTTCCTTGTCTGGAACTGCGGCCATCCGGCCGAGCTCAGCTACCTCATCGGCGTCGATCAGCTGGTGAGCCGTGTGGTCAACGGGGAGGAAACCCTTCATGGATAAGTTCAACGGGATCGACATGTCGGTCTGGCAGGGGCGTCAGGATCCCGAAGACGGCGAGCTGGCCCTGCGCTGGCACGATAGGGTGCAACCCTGGCAGGGGAATCGCGAACCCGGCGTGGTGCTGCTCGGCTTTGCCTGTGACGAAGGGGTGCGCCGCAACAAGGGGCGGGTCGGCGCGGCCGGTGCACCGCTGGCGGTGCGCAAGCTGCTGGCCAACACGGCCTGGCATCTGGGCGCCCCCGTCTATGACGGCGGGGATCTGGCCTGTGAGGACGGCGATCTCGATGCCGCCCACGGGCGCGTGGCCGAGCGGGTCGCGAGTGCGCTGGATCAGGGGCACTTCCCCCTGGTGCTGGGAGGCGGCCACGAGGTGGCGTTCGGCAGCTGGAGCGGCCTGAACCGTCATCTTGGCGGCGAAGGGCGGGTCGGGATCATCAATTTCGACGCCCACTTCGATCTGCGCATGAAACAGGAGCAGGCGAGCTCGGGCACCCCCTTCTTCCAGATTGCCGAGCAGTGCGCTGCCCAGGGCACCCCCTTTCACTATGCCTGTCTCGGGGTGGCCGAAACCGCCAATACCGCGGCGCTCTTTGCCCGCGCCGAGGCGCTGGGAGTCTGGCACGTGCTGGACGAGGCGATGACGCCGACCGAGCTGCCAGCCTTGCTAGGCGGGCTGGATGCCTTTATCGCCCGTTGCGACCACCTCTATCTCACCATCGATCTCGACGTGCTGCCGGCGGCAGTGATGCCGGGAGTGAGCGCTCCCGCCGCTCGCGGCGTGGAGCTGGCGGTCATCGAACCGCTCATCGCCCATATCCGGGCCAGCGGCAAGCTCAGGCTCGCCGATCTGGCTGAGTACAACCCGAACCTGGATCAGGACAACCGCAGTGCCCGCGTGGCCGCGCGCCTGGTTCACCAGTTGACCAAGTAGTGGCGCACCGCGCCGCCTGACTGCATCGCTAAACAAGGAGTGTCTATGTCTGTACAACACCAGGATCCCCGCCACGATCCGAGCCGCGTGATCCGTGCTCCCCACGGCACCCAGCTGACCGCCAAGAGCTGGCTCACCGAAGCGCCACTGCGGATGCTGATGAACAACCTGGATCCGGATGTTGCCGAGCATCCCCAGTCCCTGGTGGTGTACGGCGGCATCGGCCGCGCCGCCCGCAACTGGGCCTGCTATGACAAGATCGTCGAGGTGCTGACCCGGCTCGAGGACGATCAGACCCTGCTGGTGCAATCCGGCAAGCCGGTCGGGGTGTTCCAGACCCACAAGGATGCGCCGCGGGTGCTCATCGCCAACTCCAACCTGGTGCCCCACTGGGCCAACTGGGAGCACTTCAACGAGCTCGATAAAAAGGGTCTGATGATGTACGGCCAGATGACCGCTGGCTCCTGGATCTACATCGGCACCCAGGGCATCGTGCAGGGCACCTACGAGACCTTCTTCGCGGTGGCCAACCAGCACTTCAATGGCGAGCCCAAAGGCCGCTGGATCCTGACCGGGGGCCTGGGTGGCATGGGCGGTGCCCAGCCTCTGGCCGCCACCATGGCCGGTTTCTCCATGATCGCCGTGGAGTGCGACGAGACCCGTATCGATTTCCGTCTGCGTACCCGCTACGTCGACAAGAAGGCCCACAGCCTGGATGAGGCGCTGGCCATGGTCGAGGAGGCCAAACGCAGCGGCACCGCCGTCTCCGTCGGCCTGCTCGGCAACGCCGCCGACGTCTTCGCCGAGCTGGTGGCTCGCGGCATCACGCCAGACGTGGTGACCGACCAGACCTCCGCCCATGACCCGGTACACGGCTACCTGCCCCAGGGCTGGAGCGTGGCCCAATGGCGCGATCTGCAAAAGAGCGCACCGGACGAGGTCAACGTGGCGGCTCGCCGCTCCATGGCCCGTCAGGTCGAAGCCATGCTGACCCTGCAATCCCGCGGCGCCGCCACGCTCGATTACGGCAACAACATCCGCCAGATGGCGCTGGAAGAGGGGGTCAAGAATGCCTTCGACTTCCCGGGCTTCGTGCCGGCCTACATCCGCCCGCTGTTCTGCGAGGGCATTGGCCCGTTCCGCTGGGTGGCGCTCTCCGGCGACCCGGAAGACATCTACAAGACCGACCAGAAGGTAAAAGAGCTGATCCCGGACGATCCCCACCTGCACAACTGGCTCGACATGGCCCGCGAGCGCATCGCCTTCCAGGGCCTGCCGGCGCGGATCTGCTGGGTTGGTGTCAAGGATCGGGTGCGCCTGGGCCTGGCCTTCAACGAGATGGTGAAGAATGGCGAGCTGAAGGCTCCGGTCGTCATCGGCCGTGACCACCTTGACTCCGGCTCGGTGGCGAGCCCGAACCGCGAGACCGAATCCATGATGGATGGTTCCGACGCCGTTTCCGACTGGCCGCTGCTCAACGCCCTGCTCAACACCGCAGGCGGTGCGACCTGGGTTTCCCTGCACCACGGTGGCGGTGTGGGCATGGGCTTCTCCCAGCACTCCGGCGTGGTGATCGTCTGTGACGGCACCGACGATGCCGCCAAGCGGGTCGGCCGCGTGCTGCGCAACGACCCGGCCACCGGGGTGATGCGTCACGCCGACGCCGGCTACGAGATTGCCATCAACTGTGCCCATGAGGCGAAACTGGATCTGCCGATGATCGACGCCACCGGCAAAGGGGTGAAATAAGATGTTCGAACTCAATCTGCAACCGGGCAAACTCTGCCTCGCCACCCTGCGCCGTGTCAGCCGCGAGCCGGTACACGTCAGCCTGGATCCGGCTGCCCTAGCGGGGATCCACGCCTCCGCCGCCGTGGTCACCAAGGTGATCGAGCAAAACCGGGTGGTCTACGGCATCAACACCGGCTTTGGCCTGCTGGCCAACACCCGCATTCCGGTGGAGCAGCTGGACGAGCTGCAACGCTCCATTGTGCTCTCTCATGCGGCAGGGATTGGCGAGTACATGGATGACGCCACCGTGCGGTTGATGATGGTGCTCAAGGTCAACTCGCTCGCCCGTGGCTTCTCCGGCATCCGGCTGACGGTGCTCGAGGCCCTGATGACCCTTATCAACGCCGAGGTCTATCCCGTGGTGCCGAAGAAGGGCTCCGTCGGCGCTTCCGGCGATCTGGCGCCCCTGGCTCATATGAGCTGCCTGCTGATCGGTGAAGGCAAGGCCCGTCACAAGGGTGAGCTGATCGACGCCGCCACGGCCCTGAAGATTGCAGGACTGGAGCCCATCGCCCTGGCGCCGAAAGAGGGGCTGGCCCTGCTCAACGGCACCCAGGCGAGCACCGCCTTCGCGCTGGAAGGGCTGTTCCATGCCGAGGATCTCTACGCCGGCGCCATCACCATCGGTGCCATGAGCGTTGAAGCGGCGCTGGGCAGCCGCCGGCCGTTCGATGCCCGCATCCACGAGGTGCGCGGTCAGCGCGGCCAGATCGATGCGGCCGCCTGCTACCGCCACCTGCTGGTGGACGGCAGCGAGATCGGCATGTCCCACCACAACTGCGAGAAGGTGCAGGATCCTTACTCCCTGCGCTGTCAGCCTCAAGTGATGGGTGCCTGCCTGACCCAGATCCGTCAGGCCGCCGAGGTGCTGGTGTGCGAGGCGAACGCGGTCTCCGACAACCCCCTGGTGTTTGCCGAGGATGAGGAGATCATCTCCGGCGGCAACTTCCACGCAGAACCCGTGGCCTTTGCCGCCGACAACCTGGCCCTGGCCATCGCCGAGATCGGGTCGCTGTCCGAGCGGCGCATGGCGCTACTCATCGACTCGCGCATGTCCGGCCTGCCGGCCTTCCTGGTGAACAACGGCGGGGTGAACTCCGGTTTCATGATCGCCCAGGTCACTTCGGCGGCCCTGGCCTCCGAGAACAAGACCCTGGCCCACCCGGCCTCGGTGGACAGCCTGCCCACCTCGGCCAACCAGGAGGACCACGTCTCCATGGCCACCTTCGCCGGTCGCCGGCTGGCGGACATGGCCGAGAACACCCGTGGCATCCTGGCGGTGGAACTGCTGGCAGCGGCCCAGGGGCTCGACTTCCGCGCTCCCCTGCGCTCCACCGAGCTCATCGAGCTGGCCAAGGGCCGTCTGCGGGAAGAGGTCAGCTTCTATGACAAGGACAGGTACTTTGCACCGGACATCGAGGCGGCCGCCGCCCTGCTGGGCCGTGCCAGCTACAACGACCTGATCCCGGCCGGGACTCTGCCCAGCCTCTGACCCCGAGTCTGAGCAAACCATAAATAAGACCGCCCATGGGGCCAATGCTGTTCAGATAAGCACTTTTTTGACTGATTATTCATAAATTGGATTTGAGTTGAGGGGGCAAGGCTGTGTCCAGTCGATCTTCCTCCAGCCTTTATCCAGCGGGGCTTGCAATAGAAAGAGGGAGGCATCATGCCTCCCTCGATTTTTTGTCCTGATACTACGTGGACTGGAACTCAAATTCTCTTAAGTGAACAGCATTGCGCCCATGGGGCGGTCTTTTCATTTCTGGGCTTTGGGCGCCGCTCCTGTGCTTGGCCATCGGAAGCGCGCTGCGCAGAGTGGCAGCAGGCAGGTGGTGGCGGCCTTATCCGTGTTCAAACATCCGGAACAGATAAACCACGAACAGCACGGGGTGAGTGCTGGCAGCCTTATCCGTGTTCAAACATCAGGAACAGGTAAACGACAAACAGCACAAGATGGGTGGCGCCGTGCAGGGCGTGGGTGCGGCCGCTGCTGAAGGTCACTTTACAGACCATGAGGGTGGTGATGAGCAGCACCATGTCGGCAGGGGAGAGGCCCAGGCGCACTTCCTGCCCCATCAGGGAGCCGATGAAGAGCACGGAGGGTACAGTGAGGGCGATGGTGGCCAGCACGGAGCCGAAGTAGAGATTCATGGCCCGCTGCAACTGGTTGTTGAAGGCCGCCTTGATGGCGCCGACCGCTTCGGGGGCCAGTACGATACAGGCGACGATGAAACCACCCAGCGCGATCGGGGCTTCCATCACGTGCACCCCGTAGTTGATGGGGATGGCCAGGGTCTTGGCCAGCAGGATCACCACCACCAGGTAGGCGAGCAGCAAGAGGGTGTGATAGACGTTGCTCTGCAGCGGGCCGTGGTGATCCTCGAGATCCTCGTGATCGCTGTCGACGAAGAAGTGGCTGTGGCTGCGGGTCTGGATCAGCAGGAAGACACCATAGAGCAGGATGGAGATGATGATCAGCATCCATGACATGGCCTTGGAGAGGCTGCCCAGGGTGCCGCCCTGGGTGAAGTTCGGCAGGACCAGACAGAGCAGAGCCAGGGGAATGATGGCCACCAGATAGGATTTGACCCCGTCCAGATTGAAGTTCTGGGTGTGATAGCGCCAGCCGCCAAACAGCAGGGTGAAGCCCACCAGACCGTTGGTGACCAGCATCACCACCGCGAACATGGTGTCACGGGCCATGGTGGGATTGGGATCGCCGGTCAGCATGACGGAGGAGATCATCACCACTTCCAGGGAGATGACCGAGAGGGTCAGGATCAGGGTACCGAAGGGTTCCCCGAGCTTGATGGCGAGGGCGTCAGAGTGACGTACGACGGAGAAGATGGCCCAGGTCACGATGGCAAGCAGGGCCAGCGACACCGGCAGGTAGACCGCAAAGGGGGTTGTCTCTGCCAGCAGGTCGCTCCCCAGGGTTTTGAAGAAGAGCAGGGTCAGCAGACCGGCAGGCAGAGCAATCTCTTGTCGGATAAAAGACTTCATAGGCAGTGGTTCTCATCTCGGGGCGGCCTCGGCCGACGGGGTATGGAGCGACTTGGTGCACCCAGGGTGCACAGACCCATGATAAGGGGAGATGCTCCTCATGCGGAGCATCATTTTGTTGCAAAGGGTGAGAGGCGGGGCAGGTACCGCCTCAGTGCGGGTCGGAGGGGCTGGTTGTCTCGCCCTCTTGCCATGCCATCAGCCAGATCTTCAGTTTGCTCAGGGGCATGGGCTTGGCATAGACGTAGCCCTGGATCAGGTGGACTCCGTGGCGATGCAGATAATCCACCTGCTCCTGGGTTTCGACCCCTTCGGCGATCATCTCCATGCCCGATTTGAGGCCGAAGGCGATGGTGGCATCCAGCACGCTGCGCTTGAGGTCGTCCGTGCCTATGGTATCCACGAACATCTTGTCGATCTTGATCTGGCGAATGCCGAGCCGTTGCAGGTAGGCAAAGCCGCCATAGCCGGTGCCGAAGTCATCCAGCTTGAAGTGATAGCCCCTCTCCTGCAGAGCAGCGATCTCCGCCATGGCCCCCTGGATGTGCTTGATGGGATCCCGCTCGGTGAGTTCGAAGGTGAGGCGGGCCGGCGAGGGCCAGCCATGGCGCTGCAACTGGGTGCGCAGACGAGGCTGCTCGATATGGCCCGCCACCAGATTGACGCTGACCCACTGATGCGGGGCCAGGACGGGGAGATCCGCCAGGATGCGCTCCAGCAGTTGATCCGTCATCGGCAGGATCAGCCCCTGCTCTTCCGCATAGGCGATGAAGGTGCCTGGCGACACCAGATCCCGTCCTCGCTGCCAGCGCAGCAAGGCCTCGAATCCCACCACCCTTCGGTTTCTGCTGTCCACTATGGGCTGATAGAAGGGAATGAACTCCCGCCGAGCCAGCCCTCTTTGCAGCAATCCTTTGAGGGATCGCCGGTAGTTTCTAAGGCCCCAGTAGAGGGCCGCCAGCAGCGCCCCCAGCGCACCGGCCGACCAGAGGCCATCGCGGTGTATCTGTGAGCGGGCGTAGCGTTTCAGTGCCTCGCCAGCCCAGAGGGTCTGCTCCACCTGATGCTGGGGGTCGAAACTGAGCAGCCGCATCGGGTGTGGCTCTTCTCGAATGTGCTTGTTGCCACGGGGGAAAAAGAGCCCGGACTGGGTCGGGTGCTTGTGGTTGAACTCCAGGTAGAAACAGTCGTTGCAGGGGGTGCGCAGCAGCTCATGGCTCCAGCTGCTGTCGAGCACCCAATAGGCCAGATTGCCGTTGCGTCTCGCATAGACCAGGGTTTCGCGTTCGGTATCGAACATGGGGGCCGTGCTGGAAATATGAAAGTCGGGGGAGACCGGTATGCCGGCGTCGGCAAGCTGGGGCAGGGGGGGGCCCAGGGTGGAGCAGCCGCTCCCGTTGGCAAGCTGCAGGCCGGCCAGGCGAATATGGCGGTTGTAATACTGGGGTGAGCGCAGCAGCGCCATGTCTTTGGGGCCGCAATCGAAGGCAAAGTGGGCGAGTTGAGCGGGGACATCGTGATCCAGGAGCTGGTTGCGCTCCTGCTGGTAGTCGAGCAGAGCCCTTTCCTTTGTCTGCAACAGGTGGTGAGCCAGCTTGTCGCTCAACAGGGGGGTGAGCAACAGCATCAGCAGCGGGGGCAAACAGAAGAGGCCCAGAGGAATCCATAACGGAGATCGTGCAGACATGGTGGGCACCCTTCTTCCTTGAAATGAAACAACCCGATTGAGACTCAAGCATCATAGCATTAGCTGCATCGATTTGAGCCAAGTTGGTCACACTTGGAACAAAAACGATAATTAATTGATAAATAAAGGATATGGCTACACACCTGAACAAGATTCAATCGCTGACCTGTCATAAATGACAATTGTCCAGCTTATCTGAAGTGGCTAAAGTAGCGATGCGGTTTGACTCACCGTGTGTTCAATACTCCTGTATCTATTTTTGTCAGTAGCACAGAGTGTTAGTTTTGATATGAGTGTTTCTTTTGGTCCCCGCTGTGGGACCATTTTTCTGTCCGCTCCTCAGCCTGTGTCCCCTCGTTCTCTCCCTTGATGCCTCTTTTGCGGCCCGCACAACGGCGCCGCATGACGCATCCGCCCGCTTATTTGCAGAAGCGGGATCTTCATCCATAGGCGGCGTTTGGTCTGGGCTGATACCATGATGCCCTATGGATGTTGTCGGCTACGGAAAGGCACATGAAACTGACCACTCAACTCGTCTCTTTTATTACGCTGTGCGTGATCTCGGCCATGGCCATGGTGATGCTCGGCGGGGTCTTCAGTTTCCGCCAGATGGGAATGGAGCTGCAGCAGAACCGGGTCGACTCCCTGGTGGAGATCATCGACAAGCAACTGGGGGTGACCGATGACCAGCAAGCCCTTGCCCGCTGGCTGCCCTCCCTGTTGCGGGCCTCCCATGTGGTGGAGCTGGAGATCCGTCAGGACAAGCAGCGGGTCTACTGGTTTCGCGATGTGCAGCAGCAGACGGACGAGAGCCTGCTGATCGCCTACAGCGAGGCGATCCCCAATCAGGCCGGGATGCGGGCCGAGTTCAAGCTGGACAGGCCGTTCAAGGAGTTCGAGTACTCCATGAAGGCGATGTTCGGCATCTCTCTGGGTATCTTCATCGTGGTGTTCGGGCTCTGGTACTCCATCCGCTGGCTGCGTCAGCAGTTGCGCGGTGCCGAGCTGCTGGCGGAGCGTGCCCAGCTGATCCTGGATGGCAAGCTGACCAAGCTGGCCCATGACCCTGCCGAGGAGTGGCCTGTTTCGGCCAGTCAGGCCCTCACCCATCTGCTGACCGAGCTGGCCGACGCCCGCAAGGAGCGCAGCCGCTTCGACAACTTCATCCGCAGCAACGCCTTCGTCGACAAGACGACGGGCATCGGCAACCGCCTCTTCTTCGACAATCGGCTGGAGAGCGCCATCATGGAGGCAAGCGTGATCAGCGGCGGCGTGCTGCTGATCGAGCTGGCCGGTCTGGAGGAGCTGGATCCCGAGCTGAGCGGGCGCCCGAGCCAGGAACTCCTGATGGAGGCGAGCGCCACCATCGCCGCCTTCGTGCGAAAGCACAGCGGAGCCCTGCAGGCGCGCTATGCCGGTCAGGTCTTTGCCGTGCTGCTGCCGAACATGTCAGAGAGCGAGATGGTGGACGGCGCCAGCCAGTTGCTCAAGAGTCTGCAGCGGCTGCACTGGCCCGAAGCGGTCAATGCCGACACCGCCGTCTATCTCGGTGCGGTCTGCTATCAGGCACAGGATTCCCTGCTCAAGGTGCAGGAAGAGGCGGAGCTGGCGCTCAAGAGCGCGCGCCTGCAAGGACACAGTGGCTGGTTCCTGTTCGAGAAATCCCTCAACGAGGAGGCGAGCAGCAAGGGAACGGTGCGCTGGCGCACCCTGATCAGCCGTCGCATCGAGGAGCAGGGTATCGACTTCTACGTCCAGCCTGTGCAGCAGGAGCGGGATCAGGTGGTGTTGCAGCAGGAGCTGCTCATCCGCCTTCACGACGAGCAGGGCCGGGAGCTGCAGGCGGGGGTCTTCATGCCCATGGCGGAGAAGGCCGGTCTGCTGCTGCCGCTGGACAGGCTGGTGGTGGCCCGAGCCTTGCGACTGCTGCGCCAGCGACCGGCATCGAGCTGCCCTATCAGCCTCTCTCTGTGCGCCCAGAACCTGCTCACCCGCGAGTTCCAGCGCGAGCTCTTCTTCGAGCTGTTCCAGTTGCCGCGCAGTACCAACGAGGGGTTGATCCTGCAGTTGTCGGAGTCCCAGGTGACCCGCCACTACGAGGCCCTCAAGCGGCCGCTTCGGGCGATGCGCATGCTGGGGTGCAGGCTGGCCATCGATCATGCGGGCCAGGACGTGGTAAGCACCCAGTACATCAAGGAGTTCGAGATCCACTTCCTCAAGCTGCACCCCAGCCTGGTGCGGGAGATCCACCTGCGCCAGGTCAACCAGATGGCGGTACGCAGTCTGGTGGGAGGCTGTGCCAATACCCAGGCCCGGGTCATCGCGGTGGGGGTGGAGAGTGGCGACGAGTGGAAGATGCTGCGACACCTGGGCGTGCATGCCGGTCAAGGTCCCTGGTTTGCCGACCCCGAACCCCTCAACCAGCCTGACTAGCATCCCGGCCGGGGTGACAGGCGGCCCTGCTCCTCAAGGCCCGCCAGCCCCTGCAAGCCACCGGTGTGGATGAAGATGATCTTGCTGCCGCGCGCAATGCGGCCTGCCGCCAGTTCGCGAAACAGCCCCCACATCGCCTTGCCACTGTAGATGGGTTCCAGCGGCAAGCCGGTTTCGGCACTGAATGCCTGCACCCATTGCCAGAGTGCCGGACTGAACCTGGCATAGCCGCCGTCGTGGTGATCCAGCGCAATGCGCCAGCCCGGGGTGGTGGCCGCCGCCGGATGCAACCGGCATACCTCGCCGGTGATGAAGTCGGCCCCCTTGAGCACCGCGATGGCCAGGATCTGCTCCTGCCCCCGCTTGCCCGCGATGAGTCCCGCCAGGGTGCCGCCGCTGGCGCAGGGCAGCACCCAGAGATCCGGCGAGAAGGGCACCTCGTCGACCAGCTCGGCCACCCCGGGGATGGCCAGCGGGCTGCTGCCTCCTTCCGGTACCAGCAGGGTGTCGTCATCCTCGAACCGGGCAAGCCATTCGGGATCCTGGCGCCGGCGATAGTCCTGGCGGTCGACAAAAACGAGATCCATGCCCCAGCCTTTGGCCGCTTTCAGGGTGGGATTGCTGACGGTATCCCCTTCACCGCGTATGATGCCCGTGGTGCGCAGTCCCAGTCTGAGTCCTGCTGCGGCCAGGGCGTGGATGTGATTGGAGTAGGCGCCGCCAAAGGAGAGGATGTGGCCTTTGCCCAGCATCTGTGCCTGTTGCAGATGGTATTTGAGCTTTCGCCACTTGTTGCCGGAGAGGGTCGGGTGGATCAGATCGTCCCGCTTGCACCAGAGCGTGACGTCATGGGCTGCCAGCAGAGGATGCCGGATCCGGTGCAGGGGGGAGGGGAGCTGAAGGGGCGCCATGGGATCGTATCCCGTGGGTGCCAGCGTGGCCGTCGATGCGTTGTTTGTCATAAAGTTGGAGGCTGATAGCCTGTTTATGTTAAGGTTTAGTCCGTTTTACGCGGCCAGGTGAAGATCCAGATGAAGTCACTGTTCAGGCGTTCTCCCTCCAGCCATCAGGTCGGGATCCTGCTGGCCAGCGATCGCATTCTGCTGGCCTGCGTGGACCCCGTTCCCGTGTTTGCCAGCCAGCCTGTCAACGGCCCCCACGACTGGTCCAAGGCCCTGGCCGAGCTGTTTTCCCGGCACGGTCTGGCCAAGTCTAAGGTGCGGGTGGCCCTCGCGGCCAGCCTTTATCAGCAGATCCAGATCGACAAGCCCGCCGTCCCCGATGCCGAGATGGCGGGGGCCCTGCCCTGGGCCATCAAGGATTTCGTCAACGAGCCGGTGTTGCAGCTCGCCATGGATTATGTGGATCTGCCGACGCCCCCTGCCGGGCGTCCGCGCATCAACGTTGTCTGCATGCCCAAGAGCCGGGTGCAGCAGGTGGCGGATGCGGTCAACGGCGCGGCGACCCTGGAGGCCATCGTCAGTGACGAACTGGCCATGACGGCCCTCTACGAGGCGGACCAGATGGTGCGCATGCTGCTCTGGCAACCGCGGGGGCAGGAGCTGCAACTGCTGGTCTTCCATCGGGGCGGACTCTGTTTCTCCCGCCAGTTGCGCGGATTTGCGAGCCTCACCGGCAGCCATGAGCCAGATGCCGACCAGCTCGACGCGCTGGCGCTGGAGATCCAGCGATCCATCGATTATCTGGCCGGCCATCTCAAGTTGCCCGAGCCCGGCCAGTTGCAACTGGCCATCGCCTCCTCCGCCATGGGGGTACTGGTGCGTCACCTGGAACAGACATTCGGTTTCCCGGTGTCGGCCATGGCAAACAAGGCGGTACTGGCAGGAGTCGAATACCTCAGTGCCTATGGCGCGGCCCTGGGCAGGAGCGACTGATGAAACACCATATCAACCTCTATGGCGCCGAATTCCGGCCAAGACGTCTGTGGGCCAGCCTGCCCCAGATGGCGTTGGTCTGGGGCGGCGTCCTGGTGCTGCTGCTGGGGGCCACCCTCTTCTATGGCTGGCAACAGCAGGGCCTCGATCGTGAATTGGCTGGCGTGCGGGCACAGCTCGAGGTGCAGCGCGGCGAGGCCAGGCGTCTCGATGCGGAGCTGGCGCGCCATCTGGCGAATGCAGACTTGCAGCGGCAACTGGCCGACAAGCGGGAAGAGCTGGGGGCCAAACAGGCGCTGATGCAGCAGCTTGGCCACCTCTCCCTGCAAAAATCCCAGGGCTATGCGGGGGTGATGGAAGACCTTGCCCGCCTGCGGGATCCCCGCCTCTCCCTGCAACGGATCGAGATAAGCGACGGGCGCATCAACCTCGCGGGCGTGGCCGAACGCAGTCAGGGCGTGCCCGCCTGGGTGAACCGCTTCAAGCAGACCCCCTCCCTGGCGGGCAAGCAGTTTGGTGAGCTCACCCTGAGTCGGGACAAGGAGGGCCAGCTTGCCTTCCAGCTCAGTGGCATAGCGCGGGAGACTCCCTGATGGACATGAAGGCACAATGGCAGGGATGGGCGCAGCAGATCGCTGCCCTCAGCCTGCGCGAGCGGATCCTCATTCTGTTGACCGGGGTCGTGCTGCTCGGGGCCATGGGCATCTATGGCTGGCTGGATGACGCCGACACCCGGCTGGGCCAGGATCGGCAGGCCCTGGCTGCGGTGCATCGGGATCTGGAGATCCTGACCCTGGAAAACCAGGGCAAGCAGGCCAGGCTGGGGCGGGATCCCGATGCCCAGGTACGCGAGCAGCTCGCCGGCGTCGAGACGTCCCTGCGCCAGATGGATGCCGAGCTGCTGGCTCAGACGGTGGATCTGATCCCCGCCCACGAAATGCCCGCGGTGCTGGAGGCCCTGTTGTCCCGCTCCGCCAACCTGCATATGCTGGCGCTCACCTCCCTCAAGCCCGAGCCGCTGATGGCCGGGGAGCAGAAGGTGAACCTGTTCAGGCACGGCATCCGGCTTCAGCTGGAGGGCGGCTATTTCGATGTCTACCAGTACCTGAAAGCGCTCGAAGCCCTGCCTCGGCACTTCTACTGGAAGGGCTTTGACTACCGGGTGGTCGAGCATCCCAAGGCGGCGGTAGCGATGGAGATCTACACCCTCAGCACCAGCAAGGAGTTCATCCGTGGTTAAGCGGCATGTCGGCGGGACGGGATCCCGCATTTTTGCCTTCCCATCCTGGCGCTGGCTGGCCCTGTGGGGGAGCCTGCTCGCGCTGCAGGCCCAGGCCGAGGTGCTGCAGGATCCCACCATGCCCCTGGCGGGATCCGGCTCGGCGGCGAGTGTCGCCAAGGAGGCCGGTCTGCCCAGGTTGCAGAGCGTCATCCTGGGGAGCGGGCCCGCCCTGGCGGTGCTCGACGGTCAAAGCTACCGGGTCGGCCAGCAGGTCAACGGATTCCGGCTGGTGGGGATCAGCGCCGACAGCGTGGTGCTGGAAAAAGCGGGCAAACGCCAGACACTGACCCTGTTTGGCAGCAAGATCCGGATGTGAAGTGGGTGTCGCACGGGATGGTGCGGGCCAGGTTTGTCGAGTTTCATAGCGAGTCAGGTGCACGAATAACATGAAAAAACACCCTTTTTGTCTGCTTCCCCTCGCGCTGGCGGTGGCGGGTTGCACTACCTATCGTCACCCCGAGCCGGTACAGGCCAAAGATGCACTCAAGCAGGCGATGAGCGAGCAGAGCCCGACCGCCCCCCTGACTTCCCTGCCGCCCTCGGTGCAGAGCGAGCTGTTGCAGCTCAATCGTCCCCAGCAGCCGATGACCATTCCCGAGAAGCGGATGCGCATCGCGGCCCATGACGTGGACGCGGTGGAGTTCTTCGGCTCCCTGTTCAAGGGCTCCCGCTACAGCGTGGCGGTCCATCCCGGTGTGGCGGGCGCCATTTCGGTAGAGCTCAAGGATGTGACCCTGCAGGAGGCGCTGGCGACCGTCGGCGACATGTACGGCTTCGACGTACAGCGCAAGGGCAACGTGTTCCACGTCTATCCCGCCGGTCTGCGTACCGAGACCATTCCGGTCAACTACCTGATGATGGCCCGGCGCGGTCTTTCCCGTACCTCGGTGAGCACAGGCGGGGTGACGGCCAACGACAACAACAATGGCAATAACAACAACTTCGACAACGGCCTGAACAACAGCGGCAACAACAACAGCCAGGGCAACACCGCCAGCGGTGACAACAACACCAACAGCAACGGCACCCGCATCGAGACGGACAGCAACAACGACTACTGGACCGATCTGCGGGATGCTCTGCAGACCCTGATCGGCACAGGGGAAGGGCGGGCCGTCATCACCAGTCCCCAGGCGGGCCTGGTCACGGTGCGTGCCTATCCCAAGGAGCTCAAGGCGGTGCGCGAGTTCCTGGACCAGTCCGGCGAACACCTCAAGCGCCAGGTGGTGCTGGAGGCGCGGATCCTGGAAGTGTCCCTCAACGAGGGTTACGAGCAGGGGGTGGACTGGAGCGGTCTCTCCGCAAGCTGGGACGGCGGCAAGGGCATCACGGGGGGCGGCTCCCTCATGGACAGCCCCATCGCTTCGACCCCCAACCAGATCTTCCGGGCTCTGGGGGGCGGCGCCGGTTTCACCATCTCCGATGGCAACTTCAACGTCGCGGTCAGCCTGCTCAAGACCCAGGGGGACGTGAACACCCTCTCCAGCCCGCGCGTGACGGCCACCAACAACCAGAAAGCGGTGATCAAGGTGGGGACGGACGAATACTTCGTCACCAACGCCTCGACCACCACCACCACCTCGGGGACTTCGGCCCCCATCGTCACCCCGAACGTGGAGCTGACCCCCTTCTTCTCGGGGATAGCCCTGGACGTGACGCCCCAGATCGACGAGCAGGGCAAGGTATTGCTGCATATCCACCCCTCCGTCATCGACACCGAGGAGCAGAGCAAGACCATCAGCGTCGGCACCGCCGATCCCCTGGTGTTGCCGCTGGCCAAGAGCTCCATCCGCGAGTCCGATACCGTGGTGCAGGCCAACAATGGGGACATCATCGTCATCGGTGGTCTGATGAAGACCGACAGGCAGGAGATTGTCAGCAAGGTGCCCCTGCTGGGTGACATCCCCTGGGTCGGCGAGGCCTTCACCAACCGCCGGGAGAGCAACCGCAAGGTGGAGCTGGTGATCCTGCTCAAGCCCACCGTGGTGGAAAAAGACACCTGGCAGAAAGAGCTGCAACGCTCCTCCGAGCTGCTCGACAAATGGTATCCCCCCAAGGGCTGATCCGGGATGACACGCCTGTTGAGCACTCCTTCTCCCATGTGGCGGCGCCTCCCGGCTGTCGCCAGTCTGCCCTGCCCGACGGCGGAGGCGCCATGTCGCTGATCCGGGGCTGTCTGCGGCTACGCGCCCTGGACTCTGGCCGGGAGGGTGCATGTATCTGAGTCACTTCGGACTGCGGGAGGCCCCCTTCGGCCTGACCCCGAACACCGGTTTCTATTACGGCCTGCCCCCCCACGAGGAGGCCATGCAGGTGCTCAACTGGGCGCTTTCCCAGGGGGAGGGGTTCATCAAGGTGACCGGCGAGGTCGGCACCGGCAAGACCCTGCTCTGTCGCAAGCTGCTGAGCGAGCTCGGCTCCGAGGCCTGCCCGGTGCGCCTGGCCTGGCTGCCCAACCCCCATCTCACTCCGGGGGAGCTGCGCACGGCCCTGGCCCTGGAGCTGGGGTTGACGCTGGCGGGGGAGAGCGAGCTGGATCTCACGGATCGCATTCACCGCCATCTGATCTCCCTGCATCGGCAGGGGAGCCGGGTGGTGGTGCTGATCGACGAGGCGCAAGCCCTGCCGGACGAGACCCTGGAGGCGATCCGGCTGTTTGGCAACCTGGAAACCGAATCCAGCAAGCTGCTGCAAATCGTGCTGTTCGGCCAGCCCGAGCTGGATGCCAGGCTCGGGCAGCCCCGTCTTCGCCAGTTGCGCCAGCGCATCGGTTTTTCCTACCGCCTGCGGCCGCTGCGGCTCGACGAGACCCGGGCCTATCTGGAGTACCGGCTGCAGGTGTCCGGCTATCGCGGGGCCGCCCTGTTCGATGGCTTCGCCCTGCGCAGGCTGTGGCGCGCATCCCGCGGCATTCCCCGCCTCATCAACATACTGGCGCAGAAGTGCCTGATGCTGGCCTATGGTCGCGGTGTGCGGCGGATCGACAGCGCCCTGGTACGGCTCGCCATCCGGGATACCGATGATGCCCGCCGTGGCCGTCTCACCCTCTGGTGGCCCCTGTTGTTGTTGCTGGGCACCGCCCTGGCGTATGGAGTCTGGTCATGAGCGTGATCAATCAGATGCTGAAAGATCTGGATAGGCGTCAGCAAGAGGCCGAGGGCGCCGCCGTCTATGTGGCGCCGGTGCGCCAGCAAGGCTGGTGGATGCTGGTGCTGACCCTGCTGTGTACCCTGGCCCTGGGGATCCTCGGCTGGCGCACCTGGATCTTCTGGCAGCAGAGCCAGCGAGCCTCCCTGCCAGCGGCGCAGGTCGAGGCCCCCCGCACCGCCCCTGCGGTGGCGCCATCCGCGCCCCTGGCGGTGGTGGCCACCACGCAGGCGGTCTCCTCTGCCGCGCCAGTGGCAAAGGTGCCCGCCGCCAGTGCCGAGTCGACCGCCGCGAGAGTGGCCCCCTCCGCAGCCGAGCAGGCTCCGGCCGATGAGGCCGTGCTCGCCGATGAGGGCAATCCGGAGGAAGCGCTGGGGGACGAGACGATCCCGAGCGACGAGGAGCTGCAGCCGGACCTCTATGCCGAGCTGGCCGCGGAGCAGAGCGCCGAAGAGGCGCCTGCACCCGCCGCGCCGCGCAAACCCGGGATCCTGAAGATCGAGACGGTGGAACTCTCCGACGCCGAGCTGGCCACCCTGGCCGAGCGCAAGGCGACCACGGCCATGGCCAAGGGACGGATGCAGGAGGCGCAGGATGGCTACTACGAAGTGCTGGCCCACGATCCCCACAACCAGGGGGCGCGGGAACAGCTGGCGGGCCTGCTCTATGGCGCCGGACGGCTGACCGAGGCCGCCCAGGTGCTGGAAGAGGGGCTGAGGCTGGATCCCGCGCAGGCGGACCTGCGTCTGCTGCTGGCCCGTGTGGCCATCAGCGGCGGGGATCGGCAAAAGGCGCTGGATTGGCTCACCGGCTATCAGCCCGATATTGCCAGCAATCTGGATTATTACGCCACCTGGGCCGGCCTTGCCCAGGAGCTGGGGCAGCCTGTCCAGGCGTCCGAGATGTACGTCAGGCTGTTGCGCCAGCAGCCAGATCAGGGGCGCTGGTGGCTGGGACTGGGGGTGGCGGAGGATGGTCAGGGACACCGTCAGCGGGCACTGGATGCCTATCGCAATGCCCAGTTGCACGGCAATCTGGGGGAGGCCTCCACCCAATGGCTCGAACAACGAATTGGCCAACTGACCCATTGATAGAACGGCAGTTCGATGAATCCATGCCATCGGAAAAGGTAGCGGGCGTGAAGCAACAGAGATCGGAGCAATAATGGCACAACCCAGACTGAAAATGCGCCTAGGCGACCTGCTGGTACAGGAACAGATCATCTCGGATGATCAGCTGCAGCTCGCCCTGCAGCAGCAGCGCCAGACCGGCCGCAAGCTGGGGACCACCCTCATCGATCTCGGCTTCATCAGCGAGGTGCAACTGCTGACCTTCCTCGCCCGTCAGCTGGATGTGCCCTTCTTCGATCTCAACAACCTCACCATCGACGTCTCGGCCGTGGCGCTGTTGCCCGAGGTGCAGGCGCGCCGCTACCGGGCGCTGGCCGTCAACCTGAGCGACGACAAGGTCACCGTGGTGATGTCGGATCCGGCGGATCTGAGCGCCCTCGACGCCATCGCTGCCCTGCTCAGCCCGCGGGAGCTGGTGCTGGCCGTGGCCCGTGAAGGCCAGCTGCTGGAGTATTTCGACCGCCTCTATCGCCGCACCCGGGAGATAGAGAACTTCGCGGTGCAACTGCACGAAGAGCACCAGGAGACCGGCTTCGAGCTGGGGGCCGGCAGCCTCAATGCCGCAACCGACGAGGGGGAGGCGACGGTGGCCAAGCTGCTGCGCTCCCTGTTCGAGGACGCGGTACAGGTGGGGGCCTCCGACATCCATATCGAACCGGACGAGAAGGTGCTGCGCATTCGCCAGCGTATCGACGGCGTGCTGCACGAGAACATCCTCAACGAGGTGCGCATCGCCCAGGCGCTGGTGCTGCGCCTCAAGCTGGTGGCCGGGCTCGACATCTCCGAGAAGCGTCTGCCCCAGGATGGCCGTTTCAACATGAAGGTGCGCGGCCGCGACGTGGATGTGCGGATGTCCACCATGCCGGTGCAGTATGGCGAGTCCGTGGTGATGCGGCTGCTGGATCAATCCTCCGGCATCTTGTCGCTCGCCGAGACCGGGATGCCCCCCGCCATCCTGACCCGCTTCCGTCGTCAGCTCAAACGCCCTCACGGCATGATCCTGGTGACGGGGCCGACCGGTAGCGGCAAGACCACGACGCTCTACGGTGCCCTCTCCGAGCTCAACCAGGCCAGCCACAAGATCATCACGGTGGAAGACCCGGTGGAGTACCGCCTGCCCCGCATCAGCCAGGTGCAGGTCAATCCCAAGATAGGGCTCACCTTCTCCCAGGTGCTGCGCTCCACCCTGCGCCAGGATCCGGACATCCTGCTGGTGGGGGAGATGCGGGACAACGAGACGGTGGAGATCGGCCTGCGCGGCGCCATCACGGGCCACCTGGTGCTGACCACCTTGCACACCAACGACGCCGTGACCAGCGCCCTGCGTCTCATCGACATGGGGGCGCCCGGCTATCTGGTGGCGAGCGCCCTGCGGGCCGTGGTGGCCCAGCGCCTGGTGCGGCGGGTGTGTGAACACTGCGCCTGCGAGACGGCGCCGGACGAGGGGCAGGCCACCTGGCTATCCGTGCTTTCCGGTGAAGCGCCGGGGCAGCATCGCTATCGCAAGGGGCGGGGTTGCCAGAGCTGCAACTTCACCGGCTACGCGGGCCGGATCGGGGTGTACGAGCTGCTGGAGCTGGATCAGGCCATGATGGATGCCCTGCGCCGCAACGACGCCGAGGGCTTCGCCCGGGCGGCGCGCGAACACGAACACTACCGGCCCCTGGCACTGACGGCGCTCGACTATGCCCGGGAGGGGATCACCTCGGTGGACGAGGTGCTCAGGTTGGCCGAGGATCTGGGCTAACTCATGGGATCCTTTGCGTACAAGGGACGCGACAGTCAGGGCCAGGCCGTGAGCGGCGTGGTGGAGGCCGCCAGCGAGCTGGCCGCCGCCGAGCAGCTGATGCGCCGCGGGGTGATGCCCACCGAGCTGAAGGCCGGCAAGGCCAGGTCTGCCAGCATCGACTGGTCGCTGCTGCTGGAAGGGAGCGTCAAGCTTGAGGAGCTGGTGGTCTTCAGCCGCCAGATGTATGCCCTGACCCGTGCAGGCATCCCTATCCTGCGCGCCATCGCGGGGCTGGAGGAGAGCGCCCACAGCAAGCCCCTCAAGCGGGCGCTTCACGCTCTGGGGGAGGATCTGGCCAACGGCCGGCCGCTGTCGAGCGCGATGCAGTCGCACCCGAAGGTGTTCAGCAGCCTCTTCGTGGCCATCATCCACGTGGGGGAGAACACGGGTCAGCTGGAGGAGGCCTTCCTGCAGCTCGCCAACTATTTCGATCTGGAGCTGGAGACCCGCAAGCGGATCAAGACCGCCATGCGCTACCCCACCTTCGTGCTGATGGCCATCGCCGTCGCCATGGTGATCCTCAACATCATGGTGATCCCCGTCTTTGCCGGGATGTTTGCCAAGTTCGGGGTGGAGCTGCCGCTCGCGACCCGGATCCTGCTGGCCACCTCCCATTTCTTCGTCAACTACTGGTGGTTGCTGCTGGCCCTCCTGGTAGGGTCCGTGGTCGGCTGGCGGCGCTGGGTCGCCACGGCCAAGGGCAGGCTGACCTGGCACAGATGGCAACTCAGGCTGCCCATCGTCGGCACCATCATAGAGCGCTCCCTGCTGGCCCGCTTCGCCCGCAGCTTCTCCATGATGCTCAAGGCCGGGGTGCCGCTCAACACGGCGCTGACCCTGGTGGCCGATGCGGTGGACAATGCCTGGATGGCGGGACAGATCCGCGACATGCGGGGCGGCATCGAGCGCGGCGAGAGCCTGCTGCGCACCGCCGGCGCCAGCGGCCTGTTCACCCCATTGGTGATGCAGATGATCGCGGTGGGGGAAGAGACCGGCCAGGTGGACGAGCTGCTGCACGAGGCGGCCGAATACTACGAGCGGGAGGTGGATTACGACCTCAAGAGCCTCACCGCCCGCATCGAACCCATCCTGATCGGCATAGTGGCCGTCATGGTGCTGGTGCTGGCGCTCGGCATCTTTACGCCCATGTGGGACATGATGCGGGCCGTGCGTGGTCAATAGACGGTATCTTCACTCCTCCTGGTGGGGGACATGATGAGAGCGGTGCGGGGGCAGTGATGAGCTGGGCTATTTTCACTGCCAAACAGGATGCGGGAGAGGTATGAGCAGACAGTCCGAGCAGGATGAGCGTTGGCTGGGAGGCTACAGGCGGTTGATCGCCTGCATCCTGCTGCTGGTCATCCTTGCCACCCTGGCCCTGAGCTATCGCAGCCACAGGGAAGCGGCGCTGGCGGTCAGCCTGACCCTGCTGGGGGAGCAGTTTGCCGAGCGGGTCCAGCGGCTGCACGGGCGCTGGCTCGATGAGCGGCGCCCCGCCGTGCTCCATGCAGAGGGGCGGGCCTGGCAGTTCGATGGGCGAGGCTGGCCGCTGGCGGTGTTGCCGCTACAGTCACCGTCCGAGAACTGCCGCGGGCTCTGGTCGGCCTTGCTCGGCCAGGAGGCGCTGTCGATGCCCACCCTGCAGGTGCTGGCCAGCCCGGATGGGGAGGGATGCGAATTTGGTTGGGAGGCTAACTGGTTGATCTATCGTTTCGCCGATGGTAGTTTGCTGAACAAATCTTGAACAGTATCGTTCTAGCGTCTCGGCGGCATGATTTTTTTCTGTTCACATGAAATAATGCGGAACATTACGGAGGCTGCATGGCAACAAAGAGAGTGATACCCGGCCAGGGGCCCGGTCAGATGGCCGGTTTTTCCCTGATTGAGCTGGTGATCGTCATCGTGATCCTGGGGATCCTGGCCGTCACCGCCTTGCCCCGTTTTCTCGACGTGACCGACGAGGCGAAGAAGGCCAGCGTGGAAGGGGTATCGGGCGGCTTCGCCACCGGGGTCTCTCTGGTGCGGGCCCAGTGGGAAGCCGAGGGGCGCGCCAGGCAGGATGGGCTCAACACCGTGCTCTATGACGGCTCGCGTTTCTATCTGACCACGCCGACCGACAGCCAGGTCAGCAATGGCGAGCTCTCTCCCGGGTATCCCATGGACACGGCGGCGAGCGGCGCTCCCGATGTGGACCCGGCCAACCTGACGGCCCCGCGCTGTCTCAATATCTGGGAGGGGCTGCTGCAGAACCCGCCCAAGGCGACTGCGAACTTCGACGAGGTGCGCGGTAGCGGCAATGACCTGAAGTTTTATGCCACGGTGAGCAACAACGGACTGGATTCGGTCTGCCGTTACTATCTGGTCAACAGCCTGAACAAGGGCAGCGATGGACGCTATCAGGATCCGCAAGGAAGCACGGATGAGTTCATGAGTTTCAGTTATCGCCCGGCCTCCGGCCAGGTCACCACCAATATCAATTGATACACAGAGGAAAACGTAATGAAAAAGCAAGCGGGTTTTACCCTGATCG
Source organism: Aeromonas sp. Prich7-2 (assembly GCF_017939255.1). NCBI lineage: Bacteria > Pseudomonadati > Pseudomonadota > Gammaproteobacteria > Aeromonadales > Aeromonadaceae > Aeromonas > Aeromonas sp. Prich7-2. Next base: position 42,080 of record NZ_JAGKRI010000004.1, on the reverse strand, counting down.
AACTGGTCATCGTGATCATCATCCTGGGCATTCTGGCGGTCACCGCCGCGCCCAAGTTCCTGAATCTGCAGGATGATGCCAACAAGGCTGCGGCAGAAGGCGTAGCGGCGGCCGTGAAGAGCGGGGCCCAGCTGGTCTATAGCCGTGCGGTGATCGACGGTAAAGAGACGCTTGATGCAGCGGCTGGTAATACTGTCTCGATGGCTGACGGTACCGTTGCCATCAAATTTGGTTACCCCACAGCCGCTTCTGGTGGCATTAACAACGCGGTCTCTCTGGACGGTGGTTGGGAGATGGGTGCCAGCGCTGGTGTCTTCACCAACACCTCCCAGGCCAACAGCTGCACCGTTACCTACACCGAAGCAAGTGATAAGGGTAAGGTGTTCGATGTCGTGACCTCCTGCCCTGACCGGTAAGAAATAGAGTGTAAGGCGGGGCATTAGCCTCGCCATATTTTTTATATGGAAGAGGATGCATGCAGAAGGGATTTACGCTGATTGAACTGGTGATAGTGATCCTGTTGCTCGGGATTCTGGCCGCCTTTGCCGTGCCCAAGTGGCTGGGCAAAGGCGGCTTTGAAACCCATACCCTGCGCGATGAGCTGGTGGCCCGGTTGCGGCTGGTGCAGACCATGAACATGCAGGAAGGAGAGGCGCGTTGCACCCAGCTGGTACTGGAGCCGAGCGGCTTCGGTCATCTGACCCTGCTTGGCAGCTGTACCCCCAAGCCCATCTCCGGCTGGAGTGCGGACGAGCAGAGCCGGGGGCGAGTCATCACCGCCTCCGGCGGCCTCTCCCTGCCTCAAGGCAGCTTTTCTTTCGACAAGCGCAGCGGTCGTCCGCTCTCACCCTCAACCTGCATCAATGGCTGCAACCTGGTGGTGAGCAGCGGGCAGGAGAGCGCCCGGCTGCGCATCGAGCCGGAAGGTTATATCCATGCCCTCCCTTAAGGCCCGGCGCGGCTTCACCCTGATCGAGTTCGTGGTCGGCATTGTGCTGCTGGCCATCGCCCTGACCGGCGTCCTGGGGCTTCTCATCAATCAGGCACCCCAGGCGGTGGATCCGGTGCAGCAGGTACGGGCCGCCCAGCTGGCCCAGCGGATCTTAAGCGAGGTGCTGCAAAAATCCTTCGATGAGCACTCGGATCACAACGGCGGCCGTTTTCGCTGCGGCGAGACCGTCGGCACCCCTGCGGTGACCTATCCCCCCTGCACCGCCAGCGCCGACTACGGCCCGGAGGGGGGCGAGACCCGCCCCTATGCCTTCAACGACGTGGACGATTTCGACACCGGGGGTCACTGGGTGGACGCCAACCTGTTTACCCAGACGGATGCCGAGGGCGTCAGCGACCAGGAGTATCGCCACTATCAGATCAGGATCGCCGTCACCCCGGATACCCTGTTTGGCAGCACCGGGCCAGGGGCCGAGTCTATCGGCAAGCGCGTCGCCCTGACAGTGCGTCTGCCGGATGAGAGCGAGCTGGCGTTTGCCCTCTATCGGGGGAACTACTGATGGACCAGCCGCACTCCCGTGATGCCGCGTTCGATGACGCAGCTGTGACCACACCCCGTTACCGCGTCCGATCAGGCTTCGCTCATCGAGCCTGCGCCCAACCTGGGCGGGGGCGGGGCTTCACCCTGGTGGAACTGGTGATGGTGATCCTGCTGCTCGGGGTGATGGCGACCTTCTCCAGCCAGTTTATCGGCATCGGCACCCAGATCTACGGGGATGCCAGCCGCCGCGAGCAACTGATGAGCGATGCTCGCTTCGCCATGGAGCGGCTAAATCGGGAGTTGCGCGATGCGGTGCCCGGCTCGGTGCAAGTGGAGGCTTCTAATAGTGGGGGACAAGGCGCCTGCCTGCGCTTCTGGCCCATTGCCACCGTCAGCCGTTATCTGAGCCTCAATAAACCCGTTGCAGAAGGCCTCGAGCTAACGCTGGTGGCTTCATCCGCCAGTGAACTTCCTACTTATAAAGATTGGGCCGTTGTGTATCCCATCACAGGAGATGGAGGCTTAGAAACGGGATGCGTCTATGGCGACTGTGTGGCGGCTGTGAAGGTGCCGCCACCGAACGCAGTGAACGGGATAGGGACTGTAGTGGTGGATAGGGTATTTGATGGGGAATCTCCCGCCAAACGCATCTATTTTGCCAACCAGCAGGTGCGTTATTGCATTGACGCCCAAGGTGCCTTGATGCGGTACAGTGGATCCGCACCCGTCCTGATGGCAGAACATATTCGGCCCACCGAATCCTATTTCTATCGGGATCCCGCGGCCTTCAGCCCGAGCGAGGTGGGGCTGCGGCTAGTGTTTGAGCAGCGCGGCGAGAGCGTCAGCTTCAACCACAAGCTGGAGGTGCTCAATGTTCCTTAAGCCGCTCCCCACCAGTAGGCGGGCCCAGCGCGGCAGCGCCATCATGATAGCGCTCTTCGTCATCGTCATCATGGCCTTGCTGGCGGCGGCCATGGGCCGCTTTTTGGTGGACAGCGGCGAGAAGAATACGGTCGAGGTGCGTGGCGTGCGGGCCCTGATGGCGGCCCAGAGCGGACTGGAGATAGCGCTCTATCGGCTCTATCCCAATGGCAGTTGGAATGCCAGTGCGAGTGGCGGAAGCGAGCTGCGCTGTGTTGCCACTAACCCCCCTCCTACCCCAATTACCTTCCCCCCGGATCCAGGTCTGATTAACTGCCAGGCACGGTTGTTTTGCACAACTGTGGTCGTAAGTGCGGCCGGAACCACCCAGACCGGCTACCGGCTTCGCAGCGAAGGGCGTTGCGGCGATCAGGATCTGAACAGCCCGAACCCGGATTTTGCTGTTAGCCGAACAGTGGAAGCGGAAGCCTTTGATGGAGACATACCTTGAGACAGAAGCGTGCTGGTGACGGTTCACCCTTGAGTCTTCGGGAGTCTGCGACGGCCCGGGCTTGGGTCCGCGCTATCCTCTGCGGCCTGTTGGGGTTGTTTAGCGGTATGAGTGGCGCCTTTGATGCCATCAATACCAGCACCTATTTCCCGGCCGTGGTGCAGGGGCATCATGGGGTGGAGGCAGCGGCCTGTACTAACGTGCCCAATCCTCAGTTGAGCGAAGTTAATCAGCCAAAAATCAATGGTACCGGCGGCAACAAGCTGGCGTTTTGCTCCATCAGCGCTAACCAAAACAACACCAAGAACTGTGACGATGGCCAAGGGGGTTACAAGGTCTGCGCCGTCACGGGGCGGGATATTGCTGGGCTCAGCCTGACAGGGAACAATGCTTTCCCCACCAATGGCTCCACGACGGATCTCGCCTGTACCAACAACGGCAGCGCGGCGTTGAGCCAGAAGGACTACCGCACTGTCACCAGCAGTGGTTGTCAGCTGACGATGACCGCCCAGCCCGGTTACCAGGTCAAGAGCCTTACCATGAGCAATGGTGGCACCCTGACCCTGGGACCGGGAGATCACTTTTTCGAGACGCTTTCCCTCGATAGCACCACCATCAAGTTGCAGAGTGTGGATCAGGCGTTGACCCGGATCTTCGTCAAGAATACCCCTACCTTGCAAAACAATTTCTCGCTCAATGCGGGGGGCAAGCAGAACCTGATCTGGGTCAGCTACGGCGACTTCGCCATGCAGAGCGGCTCTTTTGTTGGTTACCTCTATGCGGGTGGCAAAGTGACCCTGAGCAACCAAGCGACCCTGACTGGCCGGATCACGTCTAGAGCATTGGAAGTCAGGGATAATAGCGTGATCAACAAGGGAGATGCAGTGCTCCCATCGTCCACCTGCAAAAACATCTTTACCGATCCCCCCTCTGGGGGGGTCATCATGACCCCTCCACCCGGCATACTGGAGCCGCCGCTCGGCGATCTCAGCTGCGAGGAGAAGAAGGGGGTGACCACCTGCACGGGGGCACCGAATAACAGCAACGTCTTTGCGCCTGGCGATCACGACTTCAATCGAGGCAGCTTCGGAAATGACGCTGCGCTGGTTACCACCGGCGTGACGGCACGGCTCTATTTCAACGAACTCACCTTGAACAATGCCCAGCTCAACGTGGGTGGTGCACCGGAAAACCTGCTGATCTATGTCAAGGGTTTGCTCAACGTGGTGGGCCAGGTCCGTATCAATGGCATCCTCTATGTAGCGGGCGACGTCAAGATGACCGATAATTCGGAGCTGAGGGGGGCAGTTGCCGCCGGCGGCAGCGTCGATCTGGGCGGCAGCAACAACTTCCAGTTTGTACAAGATGCGGTCGACAAAGTCGATTTTGGCGATATCACCTGCGGCGGCGGCTCGGGGGGAAGCCAGCTCGATCACTTCGAACTCTCCCATTCCGGTCAGGCCCTGACCTGCAACCCCGAGACTCTGACCATTCGGGCCTGCGCCAACGCCAGTTGCAGCCAACTGTTCACGGACCCGGTGAGCGCCATCCTGACCCCCCTCAAGAATGGCAGCAACGGCTGGATAGCCGGCAGCCAGGTGAGCTACAACGGCAACACCGCCACCGTCAATTTCAGCGGCGGCACGACCACCTTGCAGCTACGCAACAATCTGGCGACGGCCATCACAGTGGGAGTGAGCGGCTCGACGCCGTCCACCAAACCCCTGAGCACCACCCTGTGCCGCGCCGGCAGTGGTGCCCTGAGCGCCGCCGCCTGTACCTTGAGCTTTGCCGACAGCGGCTTCCTGTTCAATGTGCCGGATACCCTGGCCAACAGGCCCCAAGATGTAGTGATCAGTGCCGTCAAAAAGGACAATGCGACCCAGCAGTGTGTCCCCGGTTTTACCGGTGAGCGTTCGGTCGGCTTCTGGGGAACGTATGTCACCCCGAATGACAATTCTGCCGGGAGTCAGATGGCGATAGATGGCAAGACGATTTCGACTTATGCCGCCAATGTAGTCTCGCCAGCGGCGACAACCCTCAATTTGACCTTCGATGGTCAAGGCAAGGCGACGTTGAAGAGTGTTCGCTATCCGGATGCAGGCCAGATGCGGCTTAATGCCCGCCACGATGGCAGCGGTGATACCGCGGGACTGGTGATGACAGGGTCGGATCTCTTCGTCAGCCGCCCGGTCGGGCTCTGCATCACGCCTACCGAGGGGACCTGCGCGGCAGGGGATGCCAGTTGTCCGGTGTTCAAGAAGACCGGTGAGGCGTTCCAGCTGAATATCAAAGGGGTGGCTTGGCAAGCGGATGATGACAAGGACCTGTGCAGCGGCAACCTGGCGACCCCCAACTTCGCGCTGGCCAATATTGCGCTCGGCAGCGAGCTGGTGGCGCCCAAACCAGGGGAAGGGGCGGTGGTCGGCACGTCCAGCTACGACCACTCCAACCAGAAGGACAGCAACCTCAACTCCGTCGGCCAGTCGGTCAACGAGGTCGGGGTGTTCCGGATGACGGCGACGCCACCGACCTTGGGTTACTTTGGCTACACCATACCCGCCGCCAGCAGCGTGCCTGTGGGGCGTTTCATCCCGGTGGATTTCAATCTGGTGAGTGGCAACATAGTCCCCGCCTGCGAGGCGTTTTCCTATATGGGGCAACCCTTCCTGGCGGAGTTGCAGATCCAGGCCCGCAATCAGTTTGGCGAGACCACCCTGAACTACAGGGAGGCGTTTGCCAAGGGGGATGCCTACCTGAGCGCGGCCAACAACAAGGACGGGGTGTCGCTCTCCGCCCGGTTACGCAGCCTGGGGCCGCTGCCCTGGGTGGCAGGGGAGGCCGACTTCAACGGGCCGACCGAGTTTGCTCGTCGCTCCGATGGCAAGCCAGATGGCCCCTACCGGGCCCTGTCGTTTGGCCTTTATATGAAGGACAACGATGGTGAGCAGACCCTGATCGCCAATCCCGACTTCAACGACGGGCAGCCGGGGTCATGCAGTGGCGCTGGCTGCAATGCCAGGCTGATCGATGACGTGCCCATGGAGGCGTACTTCGGCCGGGTGCAGGCAGGTACCCGCCAAGGGGTGGCAACGGCCGGGCTGGCGGTGCCGCTGCAACTGCAATATCACGAGGCGGGCGCCTGGCATGCCATGGGAGCTGATCAATGTACCCGCCTTTCCCTGCAAGATGGGGGCATCGAGTTCACCGATGGCAGCCAGCGTTTCGATCAGGGAAGTGGCGATCTGATATTGGATGACAACACCCGGATCCGGCTCGGTCTTGGCCCGGTCGCCCCTGGCGCCATGGTGGTGAGCGCGAAGGATGGTGTCATCTCCATACAGTTCGCAGCCCCGGACAGGGCGGTGCGCATTCCGTTCAAGATCGATCTGAGCAAGCAACCGGAGTCAGAGCAGCAACCTGGACGGCGTCCGCTCTGGTTGTCTGACCCTGACAGTCTGGAGGGCATGGCCATTTTCGGCCGGGATCGGGGTAATGACAGAATTATTTATCGCCGCGAAGTGATGCCCTGACACCCGGGCTGACACGGGGAGATAGACGCATTGCTGTACAGTGGCGTCTTATCTCCTTGTTTCGTAGTGTTTGTCGGCCTGAGCGGGTGAGTGATGACTCGCATTTTTGTCGCGCCTGATTGATTGGCGACAGTTTGAGCGCTTGCCCATTGGGGTGGGCATTGGTAAAGTTAGCCGGTTTTCTGCACCTCCAAATTCTTAGGATTTCCCGTAGCCATGTTCAAAAAGCTCAGAGGCGTCTTTTCCAACGATCTGTCGATCGACTTGGGAACTGCCAACACCCTGATCTATGTAAAAGATCAAGGGATCGTCCTTAACGAACCCTCAGTTGTCGCCATTCGCCAAGAGCGCGGGAACGCCAAATCGGTCGCTGCTGTCGGTCATGCCGCCAAGCAGATGCTGGGTCGTACCCCGGGTAACATCTCCGCCATTCGCCCGATGAAAGACGGCGTGATCGCCGATTTCTACGTGACCGAGAAGATGCTGCAGCACTTCATCAAACAGGTTCACGACAACAACTATTTCCGCCCCAGCCCGCGCGTGCTGGTGTGCGTGCCCTGCGGCTCCACCCAGGTGGAACGTCGCGCCATCAAGGAATCCGCTCTGGGCGCCGGCGCCCGCGAGGTTTACCTGATCGATGAACCCATGGCTGCCGCCATCGGTGCCGGCCTGCCGGTCTCCGAAGCGACCGGTTCCATGGTGGTGGACATCGGTGGCGGTACCACCGAAGTGGCCATCATCTCCCTGAACGGCGTGGTCTACTCCCAGTCCGTGCGCATCGGTGGCGACAAGTTCGACGAAGCCATCATCAGCTACGTCCGTCGCAACTACGGCAGCCTGATCGGGGAAGCCACCGCCGAGCGCATCAAGCACGAGATCGGCTCCGCCTATCCGGGCGAAGAGGTGCGCGAGATCGAAGTGCGCGGTCGCAACCTGGCCGAGGGTGTGCCCCGCAGCTTCACCCTGAACTCCAACGAGATCCTGGAAGCGCTGCAAGAGCCGCTCTCCGGCATCGTCTCCGCCGTCATGGTGGCCCTGGAGCAATCTCCGCCCGAGCTGGCGTCCGACATCTCCGAGCGCGGCATGGTGCTGACCGGTGGTGGTGCCCTGCTCAAGGACATCGACCGTCTGCTGATGGAAGAGACCGGCATCCCGGTCGTCGTGGCTGAAGATCCCCTCACCTGTGTCGCCCGTGGCGGTGGCAAGGCGCTGGAGCTGATCGATATGCACGGTGGCGATCTGTTCCACTACGAATAAGACCCAAAGCCGGCCGAGCGCCGGCTCTTTTTTGACGACTCATGAAACCCATCTTCGGTAGAGGCCCTTCGCTTCAGTTACGGTTGTTTCTCGCCGTCATCATCTCCGTCGCTGCCATCGTCGCGGATTCCCGCTTCGGTGTGTTCAGCCATGTCCGCGTTTATCTGAGCTCCCTGGTGAGCCCGCTGCAATACATCGCCAACGCCCCCGGCACCCTGCTCGACACCATGTCGACCCAGGTGCAGACCCGCGCCGATCTCATCGAGCAGACCAAGCAGCAGGAGCAGCAACTGTTCACCCTGCGCTCTCGCCTGCTCAAGATGGATCAGCTGGAGCACGAGAACCAGCGTCTGCGCGAGCTGCTGGGGTCACCTGTACACAAGGAGTCCCGCAAGATGGTGGCCGAGCTGCTGTCGGTGGATTCCGACCCCTTCAGCCATCAGGTGCTGATCAACAAGGGGGCGCTGGATGGCGTCTACAACGGCCAGCCGGTGATCAACGATCAGGGGGTGGTCGGTCAGGTGCTCCACGTGGGCTCCACCACCAGTCGCGTCCTGCTCATCACCGACTCCAGCCACGGCATCCCGGTGCGGGTGCTGCGCAACGACTTGCGCGCCATCGCCTCCGGCAGCGGCGAGCTGGACAAGCTGGAGCTGCGCAACCTGCCCCGCAACACCGACGTCCAGGTCGGCGATCTGCTGGTCACCTCGGGCCTGGGCGGCCGCTTCCCGGAAGGTTATCCGGTGGCGACCGTGACCCGCTCCGACTACGTGGAGGGCAAGCCCTTCGCCCAGATCGAGGCCAAGCCCCTGGTGGCGCTGGACCGTCTGCGCTACCTGCTGCTGCTGTGGACCGACAAGAAACCGGAAGTACACGACAAGGATGCCCTTGAGCCTGCGGCGAGCGCCTCGGCGGCCACGGCAACCTCGGCGGCGGGGGCGACGCGCTGATGCTGCAACCCGCCAGCGGCAGGATCTGGATCTGGTGTTCGATCCTGCTGGCCCTGTGCCTCTCCATCCTGCCGCTTCCCTTTCAATTCGAACCCTTCCGTCCGGACTGGCTTGCCATGGTGCTCATCTACTGGGCGCTGGCGCTGCCGCACCGGACCAACGTCGGCACCGCCTGGGTGGCGGGCCTGCTGCTGGACGTGCTGCTCGGCAGCACCCTCGGCGTGCGGGCCATGGCCATGGCCATCACCACCTACCTGGCGGCCTTCCAGTTCCAGAAGATCCGCAACTTCTCCCTCTGGCAGCAGGCGCTGATCATCGGTCTGCTCTCCCTGGTGGGGAAGATCACCGTGTTCTGGGCGGAGCATCTGTTCAGCCGGGCCAGCCTCAACTTCGCCTACTTTTGGTCGACGTTGACGACGATGTTAATATGGCCCTGGATTTTTATGGTCTTGCGCAAGGTGCGGCGTCGCTTCAATATCAAGTGAATGTGAATAAAAACAACGCATTGTAACTGCGCATCGTCTCATTGAGTGAAGTATGAACAAGCACAACGAACTGCAACTCTATCTCGCCTCGGGCTCCCCCCGCCGGCATGAGCTTCTGACCCGCCTGGGCTACCGTTTCGAGGTCCTCAAGCTGGATGTGCCGGAGCTGCGCAACGACGGTGAGAAGCCCCAGGATTACGTCTGCCGGCTGGCCCGCGACAAGGCCATGGCCGGTGTGGCCGCGGCGCCCACGGCGCTGCCTGTGCTGGGGGCCGACACCATAGTGGTGCTGGGGGAGCGGGTGCTGGAGAAACCCTCCGACCTGCTGGACGCCAAGGACATGCTGGAAGCCCTCTCCGGGCGGGTACACCAGGTGATGACGGCGGTGGCCCTGGCCACCCCGGAGCGGTGCGATGTGCGGCTGGTCACCACCAACGTGGCGTTTCGCAAACTGGACGAGGCCGAGATCGAAGCCTACTGGCGCACCGGCGAGCCGTGCGACAAGGCGGGCGCCTATGCTATCCAGGGCATTGCCGGCAAATTCGTCAGTCGCCTCGAGGGGAGCTACAGTGCCGTGGTCGGCCTGCCCCTGCTGGAGACGGACCTGTTGATCAAGCAGCACCTCGAGCAGACCCGGTAATCCTCTCGTCAGCAGTGCGCTGCTGAGTTACCCGTTGTTCGTCGTGCCAGAATTCAAAACTAGAAAGGCAAGGTAACTTATGTCGGTAGAACTGCTGGTAAACGTCACCCCCTCCGAAACCCGGGTCGCCCTGGTCGAGAACGGTCTGCTGCAGGAAGTGCATGTGGAGCGTCAGGCCAAGCGCGGCATCGTGGGCAACATCTACAAGGGCAAGATCAGCCGCGTGCTGCCCGGCATGCAGGCCGCCTTCGTCGACATCGGGATGGACAAGGCCGCCTTTCTGCACGCCTCCGACATCGTCCCCCATACCGAGTGCGTGGCGATCAAGGAGAAGGAGCAGTTCCAGGCCGGCAACATCGCCGAACTGGTGCGCCAGGGGCAGGACATCATGGTACAGGTGGTCAAAGACCCGCTCGGTACCAAGGGAGCCCGCCTCACCACCGACATCACCCTGCCATCCCGTTATCTGGTCTTCATGCCGGGCAGTGCCCACGTGGGGGTCTCCCAGCGCATCGAATCCGAGGCGGAGCGCGAGCGCCTCAAGCGCACCGTGGCCGGTTATGTGGACGAACTGGGCGGCTACATCATCCGCACCGCCGCCGAAGGGGTGGGGGAGCAGGAGCTGGAACAGGACGCCGCCTTCTTGAAGCGCCTGTGGCGCAAGATCCTCGAGCGCAAGCAGAAGTACCCCCCCTGCAAGATCCTCTATGAGGATCCCAGCCTGGCGTTTAGGGTGGTGCGTGACTTCGTCGGTGCCGAGCTCGACAAGATCCGGGTCGACTCGCGCCAGAGCTTCGATCAGCTCAAGCGCTTCACCGAGGAGTACGTGCCCGAGCTTGCCAACAAGCTGGAGTACTACACCGGCGAGTCGCCGATCTTCGATCTCTACGACGTGGAGAACGAGATCCAGCGGGCCCTGGAGCGCAAGGTGGAGCTCAAATCCGGCGGCTACCTCATCATCGACCAGACCGAAGCCATGACCACGGTGGACATCAACACCGGGGCCTTCGTCGGCCATCGCAATCTGGAAGAGACCATCTTCAACACCAACGTCGAGGCCACCGCCGCTATCGCCCGTCACCTGCGCCTGCGCAACCTCGGCGGCATCATCATCATCGACTTCATCGACATGCAGTCCGAGGATCACCGTCGCCGGGTGCTGCACAGCCTGGAGCTGGCGCTGGCCAAGGACAGGGCCAAGACCAACGTCAACGGTTTCTCCCAGCTCGGGCTGGTGGAGATGACCCGCAAGCGCACCCGGGAGAGCCTTGAGCACGTGCTCTGCGCCGAGTGCCCCGAGTGCAAGGGGCGCGGCCGGGTCAAGACGGTGGAGTCGGTCTGCTTCGAGATCCTGCGGGAGATCATCCGGGTCAACCGCGCCTACGACGCGGATCAGTTCACCGTCTATGCGGCCCCCTCGGTGGCCGATTACCTGCGGGGGGAAGAGTCCCACAGTCTGGCGGAGCTGGAAGTCTTCATCGGCAAGCAGGTCAGGGTGGTCTCCGAGCCGCTCTGTGGGCAGGAACAGTTCGATGTGGTGATGATGTAATTGGTCTATCGCTGGCTGAGTCGGGGCTGGTTGGCCCTCGGAGTCTTCTTCGTGCTGCTGGCCGTTCTGGTCAGCGTGGTACGACTGGGCGGCCCTTTGCTCAACCAGCACCGGGCGGCCGTGATAGGGACCCTGCTCGGGGAGAGTCAGCTCGAGGTGAGCGTGGATCACGTCGGGCTGGAGTGGACTCCCCGCGGCCCGGCCATCGGGCTGGAAGGACTGGCCATCGCCCCCGATTCGGGGCGTTTCTCCCTGCGCCTTGGCAAGGTGTGGGCCCACCTCGACTTCTGGCGCTCCCTCAACGAACTCAGACCGGTGTTTGGCCAGTTGATCCTGAGCGACGGCAACATCGCGCTGGACATGACCCAGCCCGCCACCCCTGTCAGCGGGAAGAGCGCGAACCAGCAGGAGGCCCTGCTGCGCTTCCTGCTGACCCAGCTCTCCACCTTCGACATTCACGACACTCGCCTGAGCCTCACCACGGCACTGGGGGAGGTGCGCGCCCTCGACATCGCCCAGTTGCGCTGGCAGAACCGCGGCAAGCGGCATCAGGGGGTCGGCAAGGCCTATCTCATCAACGGGGTGGGGGAGAGCACCCTGGACCTCATCATCGATGTGGATGCCCCCGAGGTGCGGCTCGACCGCCTCAAGGGCCAGCTCTATCTGGGGGCCAGCGAGCTCGACATCAGCCCCATGCTGGCCAGGATCCACGCCGGCGCGCCGCCGGTGAGCGGCCAGCTCGACTTCCAGCTCTGGAGCGAGTTCGAGAAGGGCAGACTCGGCAACTCCCTGCTGGCCTTTGGCAACAACCACCTGATCTGGAAAGACGAGATCAAGGGGGAGCCGCACCGCCTCGACCTGCAGGGGGGCAAGATCCAGCTGCGCCGGGACGGCGAGGCGTGGCAGCTCGCCAGCCACGACGTCACCTTCAAGCTCGATGGCGCCACCTGGCTGCACAGCCGCCTGCAGCTCGAGCGCATCGGCTCACGCATCCAGGGCTATGTGCCCGCCATCGATCTCGACCAGATTGCCAACCTGAGCCAGCTGGTCTCCGGCCTCTATCCCGAGCTGACCGAGACCCTCAAGCGCACCCGGCCAAGGGGCCAGTTGCAGGAGCTGGTCCTGCAAGCCGACGGGGACTGGCAGGGGCTCTCTTTGCAGGGGCAACTGCGCGGCTTCGGGACCCGGGCCTGGCATGATGTGCCCGGCCTGCAAAAGCTGGACGGTGACTTCTGGCTGACCCCGAACGGGGGGCGTGCCCGCCTGACCCTGGGCAAGGGCAAGGTGGATCCGGCCCGCCACTTCAAGGAACCCATCCCGGTGGACAGCCTGAGTGCGGCCCTCGACTGGTGGCGGGCGCCCCAAGGCTGGGTGCTCTATGGCCAGGACATTGCCCTGGACAACCCGGATCTGCGCCTCGCCAGCCGGTTTCGCCTCGAGCTGTTCGAGCACCCCTTCCTCGCCCTGACCGGGCGCATCGACGTCAAGAACGCGGCCCATGCGGATCGCTACTACCCCCTGGCGGTGATGGATGAGGGGCTGGTGAGCTACCTGAGCGGCGCCATCAAGGGGGGCAAGGCCAAGGGTGCAGACTTGCTCTGGTACGGCGAATTCCGTGACTTCCCCTACGACAACGGCAAGGGTGTCTTCCAGGTGGCGGTGCCGCTGCAACAGGCCACCTACGAGTTTTTCCCGGGCTGGCAGCCGCTGACCGACCTGCAGATCGATCTGCTGTTCCAGAACGCCAGCCTCGACATGAACAGCCGCGCCACCCAGCTCGGCAAGGCCAGCTCCGACTCGGTGCACGCTTGGATCCCGGACCTCTATCCGGGTGCTCACCTCTACGTGGATGCCAGGGTTGAGGGCGAGGGCAAGGCCATCAGCGACTATTTGCAGGACTCGCCGCTGGGGGGATCCGTCGGTCAGGCGCTGCGGGAGGTGGAGATCCGCGGCCCCATGAAGGGCACGGTGAAGCTTGACATACCGCTGGATGGCGAGGGGGAGGTCAAGGCCAGCGGGGAAGCCAGCTTCAAGGACAACAAGGTGAGGATCGCCTCCCTGGACCTGCCCCTCGACGGGGTCGCAGGGACGCTCGAGTATGACAACGAGCAGACGCGCATTCACAACCTCAAGGCCAGCCTGTGGAACCAGCCGCTGACCCTGGATTATCAGGGGCGGCAACTGCCCCACGGCTATCAGGCCGACCTCAAGTTCCAGGGGCAGTGGGACAGCCGCCGCCAGCGCCGGGACATACCGGCCCTCGAGATGCTCCAAGGGCGCAGCAACTGGTCCGGTACCCTGGGGCTGACCCTGCCCGAGAACAAGGCGTTCAGCTTCCAGCTGGCGCTGGACTCCAACCTGCAGGGCATGGGGCTGGATCTGCCCGTGCCCCTGACCAAGGCGGCGGGTACCCGGCTGCCCCTCAAGGTGACGGCCCGTGGGCGGGATGGCAGCGCCGACATCCGCGCCGTGCTGGGGGCGGACATCGACATGCAGAGCCGCCTGGTGTACGGCGACGGCGTGCCCTACCTCAGCCGGGTGCGGGTCAACATCGGCCAGCCCGGGGCGCGGGTGATGCAGGACAAGCCCATGCTGCTCGCCATCAACCAGCAGCAGGCGGACGTAGCCGGCTGGCTGGCCCGTCTCAAGCAGTGGCTGCCGGCCAAGGCGCAGGCGACGCAGGGCAATGCGGTGGTGGGTCCCGCTTTCTTGCCCCAGGAGTGGTGGGTGGATGGCCAGCTGGCCCGTGCCGACATCGGCAGTGCCAGCCTCAAGGCGGTGCACTTCACCCTGGGGCCGGTGAACCAGGCCACCGAGGTGATGATCGACAGCCCCGACGTGATGGGGGTGGTGCGGGTGCCGGTGGCCGACGGACGTCCCATCGATGCCAAGTTTGCCCGCATCTACTGGTCCGGCAAGGGGATCGATCTCAGCCCGGATCCCGATGAGCACCAGGACAGGGCCATCATGGACGCCATTCCCTGGCTCACCTTCAGTTGCGTGGATTGCCGCTTCGGCGAGCTGCCCCTGGGGGAGGTGAAGGGGGAGCTGCTGCCCGGGGCCAACCGGCTGGATCTCAAGGGACTGGAGATGCGCCTGGCGGGCAGCACCCTGCGCGGCAGCGCCGAGTGGCTGGCCCGTGGCAGCCAGATGCAGACCCGTGCCAGGGTGAACCTCGAGACCCGCAACAGCGAGCTGCTGCTCAAGCGGCTCGGCTACACCTCGCCCATCGGGGATGCCCCGGGCAAGCTGGCGCTGGATCTGAACTGGCGTGACGTGCCCTACCGCCTGAGCCTGCCGACTCTGGCGGGCAGTGCCGACTACCAGCTGGAGGGAGGCACCCTGCGGGAGGTCAACGACAAGGGGGCCCGACTGCTCTCCCTGCTGAGCCTCGACTCCCTGATGCGCAAGCTGCGCCTCGATTTTCGCGACGTCTTCGACAAGGGCTTCTATTTCGAGTCCATGTCCGCCTCCGCCAAGGTCAATCAGGGGGTGGTGGAGAACAACGACTTCTACATGAAAGGGGCGGCGGGCAACCTGCGAGGCAAGGGCATCGCGGATCTGGTGCGCTGGCGGCTCGACTTTGATCTGAGCTTCTCCCCGAACCTGGGGGGCACCCTGCCTGTGGTGGCGGCCTTCTCCCTGACCCCCATCACCGGGCTCTATGTGCTGGCCCTCTCCAAGCTGCTGGAGCCCGTGGTGGACGTGGTGACCCGCATCGATTTTCGGGTCTCCGGCCCGCTGGACGCCCCCAGGCTGGTGGAGGCGGGGCGGGATCGCGCCCGCATCAAGCTCAACCAGCACCAGAAGGATGCGGTGGATGCGGTGGCGCCCGGCCTGCCCGACAAGGAGGTTACCCCCTTCCTGCTCAATCCCAAGCATCAGGGCTCGGGTCAGCGCTGAGGGCCAGCGCCGGGCTGGGGGACTTTCCCCCGGCCGCCAAACCCCTCATAGTGCAGATATTGCCCCGCGAGCCGAGAAGGCCTTCTGTCACCGGTCACCGGCTCGCCCAACAGAAGGAGCGCGTCATGTGGCTAGCCGCCATGCAGTTGATTTCGGGTCGTACCTGGCAGGATAACCGGGAGCGGATCGCCGCCGAGCTGGCGAGTCTGCCCGGGGAGCGCCCCTTGCTGGTGCTGCTGCCGGAAAACTTCGCCCTCTTTGGCGAGCGGCAGGGGTATCTGGACGGGGCAGAGCCATTGGGAAATGGCCCAATCCAGCAGCAACTCTCTGATTGGGCCAAATCCCACGGCATCTGGCTGGTGGCCGGGGCCATGCCCACCGCCATCGCCGGTGCCGACCACATTCACACCAGTACCCTGGTGTTCGATCCCGACGGCGAGCTCAAGGGGCATTACCACAAGATCCACCTGTTTGACGTGGACGTGGCGGACAATCACGGCCGCTACCGGGAGTCGGAGACCTTCAGCCCGGGTGATCAGCCTGTGCTGGTGGACTCCCCCTTTGGTCCCCTCGGCCTCTCTATCTGTTATGATCTGCGCTTTCCCGAGCTGTACCGCCAGTTGGCCCGGGCCGGTGCCCGGGTGCTGCTGGTGCCTGCCGCCTTTACCGCCGTCACCGGCGAGGCGCACTGGGAGCCTCTGCTGCGGGCCCGTGCCATCGAGAACCAGTGCTACGTGGTGGCCGCCAACCAGGGGGGCACCCACGAGACGGGGCGCCAGACCTGGGGCCACAGCATGGTGATCGACCCCTGGGGCCGGGTGCTGGCCTGTCGGGCGTCGGGGCAGGGCACTGTGCTGGCGCCGCTGGATGGGGCCCTGGTCGATGAATTGAAACGCACCATGCCGGTGCTGCAACACGCCCGCCTGTTGTGAGCCCGCGGCCGTGGATTTAACCGTTACGACATCTCGCATGAGAGTGGAGAGAAAGATTTGAGTCTATTGAGCCAGGTTAGTGCCTCCCTGTTGGCCCCGAACGATCTCGACGAAGGGCGGCTGCAACAGCTGCTCGGCAGCCTGATGAGCCATCAGGTGGAGTTCGGCGACCTCTATTTCCAGCGCAGCTGGCACGAGTCCTGGATGCTGGAGGACGGCATCGTCAAGGATGGCAGCTACAACATCGATCAGGGGGTGGGGGTGCGCGCCGTCAGCGGCGAGAAGACCGGTTTCGCCTACTCGGACGAGCTGAGCCTGCTGGCGCTGCAACAGTCGGTGACTGCCGCTCGCGGCATCGCGGCCGCCGGTGCTCACGGCAAGGTAAAAGCATGGGCTCGCACCGAAGCAAACCTGCTCTACCCGGCGCTGGATCCCCTGCAGACCCTCGACAAGCAGCAGAAAATTGCCCTGCTGGAGCAGATGGACAAGTTCGCCAGAAGTCTGGATCCCGCCATCAATCAGGTGATGGCCTCCATCAGCGGGGTCTATGAAGAGATCCTGGTGGCCGCCACCGATGGCACCCTGGCCGCCGACGTGCGTCCGCTGGTGCGGCTGTCTGTGACCGTCATCGCCGAGAAGGGGGATCGCCGTGAGCGCGGCAGCGCGGGGGGCGGTGGCCGCTTCGGTTACGACCATTTCCTCGAGCTGGACGGGCTCGAGAGCCGGGCGTTTGGCTATGTGCGCGAAGCGGTGCGCCAGGCCCTGGTCAACCTGGAGGCCATCGACGCCCCGGCCGGCACCATGCCGGTGGTGCTCGGTGCCGGCTGGCCCGGTGTGCTGCTGCACGAGGCGGTGGGTCACGGTCTGGAAGGGGACTTCAACCGCAAGGGCTCCTCCGCCTTTGCCGGGCGCATCGGCGAGCAGGTGGCTTCCAAACACTGCACCATCGTCGATGACGGCACCCTGCCGGGTCGGCGCGGTTCCGTCTCCATCGACGACGAGGGGACGCCGGGGGGCTACAACGTGCTGATCGAGAACGGCATCCTCAAGGGTTACCTGCAGGACAAGCAGAATGCCCGCCTGATGGGGGTACCGCTCACCGGCAACGGCCGCCGCGAATCCTACGCTGCCCTGCCGATGCCGCGCATGACCAACACCTACATGCTGGCGGGTCAGTACGATCCGGCGGAGATCATCGCCTCGGTGAAGAAGGGCATTTACGCCCCCAACTTCGGTGGCGGCCAGGTGGACATCACCTCCGGCAAGTTCGTCTTCTCTGCCTCCGAGGCCTACCTCATCGAGGATGGCAAGATCACCGCGCCCATCAAGGGGGCGACCCTGATCGGCAACGGCCCCGAGGCGATGAGCCAGGTTTCCATGGTGGGCCGTGATCTCGCGCTGGATCGCGGGGTCGGGGTCTGTGGCAAGGAGGGGCAGAGCGTGCCGGTCGGCGTCGGCCAGCCCACCCTCAAGCTGGATCAGCTCACCGTGGGCGGTACCCAGTAAGGTCACACACCTTTGTAAACCCCGGCCCGGCGCCGGGGTTTTTATTGGAAGGCGCAAGCAATAAAAAGCCCCGGCAGGCGCCGGGGCTGGGAAAGGGGCCGGGTCAGTTGACCGAAATGGCGCGGGCGTCGATGAAGAAGCGGGCGTGGCCGTGGTCATCCACCCTTATCTGGGCGAGCAGGCGATCCTTTCGCTTGAACTCCCATCCTGTCTTGATCCGGGTCAGCGCGGGGCTGGCGGCACCGACCACGTTCAGATACTCATGAAACAGGCTGTAGCTTCCAATCTCGGTCAGCATCTTTTCCATTTGCATATCTCCTCAAGTGATGGGGTCAGCACATGCCACGCTAGCGGCAACCTTCTGAACCCTGCCTGTACAAAAACCAGACTACCCCATCAAGATGAAGGCAATATGATCAGGCGCAAGATCAGGAGGGATTCGCACGAAAAATGACACCGTTTTCAATCAGGGCTGGCGCGGCACGGCGAGATGATCGAGGGTGGTAGATCCGGCATGGGTCGGCAAGGCGGCAGCGGGTTGTTCCATCACCTGGCCATGGAAGACGGGATCCTGCGCCACCTCCTTGACGCCGTTGATGCAGAACTGCATACCCATGCACACCAGCAGGAAACCCATGATGCGGGTCATGGCGTCGATGCCGGTGGCTCCCAGGATCTTGCACAGGGGATCTGCCAGCTTGAGCACACCCCAGCTGATCAGGCTCATCAGGGCGAAGGCGGTGACCATGGCGGCATAGATGACGACGCGATCGGCCTCGGCCGGCAGCTCGGCGATCTGGGCCGCGCCGCTGATCACCAGCGCCATGGTGCCGGGTCCGCACATGCTGGGCATGGTCAGGGGCACGAAGGCGATATTCTGGTTGGCCTCGACCCCGGCAGACTGGTTTGGCGAGGGGAACAGCATGCGAAAGCCGATGAAGGCGATGATGAGGCCACCGGCCAGGCGCAGGCCGGGAATGGAGATCCCGAACAGATCCAGGATGGAGGATCCGATGAAGAAGCTGACGCACAGGGTGGCGAATAGATAGAGGGCGGCCATGTTGATCTGGCGGCGAATGTGCTCGCGGGACATGCCCTTGCTCAATCCCAGCAGCAGGGTGGCCGTGGTGGGCGGGTTGACCATGGGCAGCAGGGCCAGCAAGGCGAGAAAGATGACCTGGAAGAACATAGTGAACCTCGGGCAGGTGGACGGATTGGGGTGAGCTGGCAGGTCCGCAGCGGACCGCCACCCGGTCGATGATATCCGCAAAGAACAAGCCCCGACAGTGCGGGGCTTGCTTGGGAAGGATCAGGCGGCCTGCGGGGTGGCCTGGCGTTGGCCGCGCTGGCGCAGCCAGAGCCAGATGCCGAGCACGAAACCGAGGGCGGCCAGGCTGACCACATAGTGGGAGGGGGCCAGCACGTCCTCCTTCATCCAGAGGGTGACCAGCATGGGGGTGAGGCCGCCGAAGATGGCGTAGGCCACGTTGTAGGAGAACGACAGCCCGGAGAAGCGCACCACCGGCGGGAAGGCATTGACCATGACGTAGGGCACGGCGCCGACGATCCCCACCGCAAAGCCCGCCAGCATGTAGAGGGGCACCAGCTGATCCGTGCCGGCCGCCAGGCTGTGGTAGAAGGTATAAGTGGCGCCGGCCAGCAGCAGGGAGCCCAGGATGAAGGTAGGACCGCTGCCGATGGCATCGATCAGGCGACCATAGACGATGCAGCCCAGGGTGAGGGCGACGATGGCCAGGGAGTTGGCGGTCAGGGCATCGGCCGGGCTGATGCCGTGCACCTTCTGCAGATAGGTCGGGGTCATCAGGATCACCACTACTATGCCGGCGGAGAGCAGCCAGGTCAGCAGCATGGAAACGACGACGCTGCCCTTGTGTTCACGCAGCACCGTCTTGAGGGGCAGCTCCTCGGCCAGGGACTTGTTGGCCTGCATCTCGGCGAAGACCGGGGTCTCGTGCAGCCAGCGGCGCAGGTACATGGCGACGATGCCGAACACGCCGCCGAGCACGAAGGCCAGACGCCAGCCCCAGTCGCTCACATCCCCCGGGCTCATGCCACGGTTGATGGCGGTCGCCACCAGGGAGCCGAGCAGGATGCCGGCGGTCAGCCCCGCGGTGAGGGTGCCGCAGGCGACACCGACCCGGCGGGCGGGCACGTGTTCGGCCACGAAGACCCAGGCACCGGGGACCTCCCCGCCGATGGCGGCCCCTTGCAGGATCCGCAGCAGCAGCAACAGCAGGGGGGCGGCGATGCCGAGCACGGCGTAGGTGGGCAGCAGGCCGATCAGCAGGGTCGGCAAGGCCATCAGGATGATGCTGAGGGTGAACATCCGCTTGCGGCCGATGAGATCGCCAAAGTGGGCCATGATGATGCCCCCCAGGGGACGAGCCAGGTAGCCGGCGGCGAAGATGCCGAAGGTCTGGAACTGGCGCAGCCACTCGGGAATGTCGGCCGGGAAGAAGAGCTCGCCGATGACCACGGCGAAGAAGACGAAGATGATGAAGTCGTAGAATTCGAGGGCGCCGCCCAGCGCCGCCAGGCTCAGGGTTTTGTAATCCTGTCGATTGAGGGGGCGACCGTGGTCGTGCGATGTGCTGACTTTACTCATATCCTTATGTTTCCCATCGTTTTTTTAGTTATTCTCCCCGGTGTGCTGCGGGGATACGCTCACCCACGAGGGTATGCTTTTGTGTCCCGCAATGTAAATCGCACAATTCGCAACACTGTCTTGCAGCACGGTGCGGCAAGTAGCTGGAGAGATCATGACGAAGAAAAAGGTACTGCTCTCCTGGAGCAGCGGAAAAGACAGCGCCTGGGCCTTGCATCGCCTGCGCCAGGATCCGGCCATCGAGGTGGTGGGGCTGTTCACCACCCTCAACCAGGCGTTCGAGCGGGTGGCCATGCACGGGGTGCGCAAGCAGTTGCTGCTGGCACAGGCTGAGTGCGTGGGCTTGCCGCTGACCACCATCGACCTGCCCTGGCCCTGCAGCAATGAGGAGTATGGGCGCATCATGACGGGCTTCATCGCCGATGTGCAGGCCAAGGGCATTCACCACATGGCGTTCGGGGATCTCTTTCTTGAGGATGTGCGCGCCTATCGGGAGCGGCAACTGGCGGGGACCGGCATCACGCCGCTCTTCCCGCTCTGGGGCAGCGACACGACCGAGCTGGCGCAGGCGATGATCGACGCCGGGCTCAAGGCCAGGGTCTGCACCCTGGATCCGGGCAAGCTGGACGCCGGGTTAGGTGGTCATGAATTCGGTCCGGCCTTGCTGGCTGCCCTGCCCGCCGGGGTGGATCCCTGCGGCGAGAACGGGGAATTTCACACCCTGGCCTGGGACGGCCCCATGTTCCTGCATCCCTTGCCCATCCGGGTGGGGGAGACGGTGCTGCGGGACGGCTTCGTCTTCACCGATCTGCTGGCGGAGGATCCCGAATGAGGGAAGACCCCCTCGGGTGAGAAAGGAAAGGGGCCGGCTCCGTGAGGAATCGGCCCCTTTGCGTTTGCCCCCTTCAGCGGGCGGCGAAGGTGTCGCAACTGGCGGGCTTGCCGCTGTCAAAACCGCGTTTGAACCAGGTGAGGCGCTGGGCCGAGGTGCCGTGGGTGAAGCTGTCGGGAACGACCCGGCCCTGACCCTGCTGCTGCAACCTGTCGTCGCCGATGGCCTGGGCGGCGTTGAGCGCCTCTTCCAGATCGCCGCGCTCCAGCACCTGCTCTTTTTCCATGTAGTGGCCCCAGACCCCGGCGAAGCAGTCCGCCTGCAGTTCGAGCTTGACCGACAACCGGTTCTGGGCGACCTGGCTCAGCCCCTGTTGCTGCTGGCGCACCTTGGTGGAGATACCGAGCAGGTTCTGCACGTGGTGGCCCACCTCATGGGCGATCACATAGCCCTGGGCGAAGTCGCCGTCGGCCCCCAGCTTGTCGCGCATGTCCTGATAGAAGGAGAGATCGATGTAGACGGTGCTGTCGGCCGGACAGTAGAAGGGCCCCATCACCGACTGCCCCTGGCCGCAGCCGGTGCGGGTCGCACCGCGATAGAGCACCAGTCTGGGGGCCTGATAGCGGTTACCGCTTTGCTGGAACATCTCGCCCCAGGCGTCCTCCGTGGAGGCGAGCATCACCGAGGTGAAGCGGGCGAGGGGATCGTTGGCAGCCTGGGACGAGTTCTGACGCTGGGGCTGGCTCTGCGGGGCCGGATCCTGCAGCAGGGGGCCGAGGTCCACGCCGTAGTACCCCGCCACCATGACCACCACCAGCAGGATCAGGCGCCCCTTGCCGCCGATGGGCAGGCCGCGACCCCCGTTGCCGCCGCCTTGCTGGCGCCGGTCTTCCACATTGTTGCTCTCACGGCGATCTTGCCAGCGCATATCCCCATACTCCCGTCATTGGTGGTGGCAGTAATGATAATGGCTGGCGCCGGGGCTTGCCTAATCGGCCCGGGTCATTCGGCCCAGGGCATCTCGGGCAGGCTGTCGAGAAACTCGCCGTAACGGACGAGGTTGAAGGGGCCCTGTTCGGCTTCCATGGCCATGAGTTCGGCGCCCAGGGCGCAGGCGATGTATTGCAGCGCCTCTTCCCGCGGGGTGCCCTTCATCACCAGGCGCATCAGGGTGGCTTTCACCTGGAGGGGGTGGCCGTCGGCGAGCTGGTTCTCCACCATCTCCAGAAGTGTCTCTTCATCAAAAAATTCGGGGGTATCGGTCATGGCCGTTCTCCTGCCTGTTCCATGGGGTGGGCAGTATAGCGGGGACGCGGCTCCCGGGGGCGAAAATATCGTCCGGGACTTGCCAAGGGGGCGGGGCGGGAGCAGTCTTGGACACTCTCTCTGCCGAACGAGCCCATGTCATGATCCTCTCCGAGCGCCTGGAACTGCGCGAACTGACCGTTGTCGATGCCCCATTCATTCTCGAACTGCTCAACGATGGCGATTTTCACCGCTACATCGGCGATCGCGGGGTGCGTACCCTGGCGGATGCCGAAAACTACATCCAGCAGGGGCCTGCGGTCAGTTATGCCCGCCACGGTCACGGACTCTATCTGGTGGTGCGGCGGGAAGACGGGGCCAGGCTCGGCATCTGCGGTCTGATCAAGCGCGATACCC
The DNA here is from genome assembly GCF_017939255.1 of Aeromonas sp. Prich7-2. Taxonomy (NCBI): domain Bacteria; kingdom Pseudomonadati; phylum Pseudomonadota; class Gammaproteobacteria; order Aeromonadales; family Aeromonadaceae; genus Aeromonas; species Aeromonas sp. Prich7-2. The sequence goes on along the minus strand of NZ_JAGKRI010000004.1, from coordinate 19,341 downwards.
TGCCCTGTGAAGACATCGGCTATGCCTTCCTGCCCGCCTGGCGTGGTCAGGGCTATGCCATCGAAGCCGCGCGGGCGGCCATGGCAGATGGCCGCGAACGGCTCGGCATCGAGCGGGTGGTCGCCATCGTCACTCCGGGCAATGAGCGCTCGGTCCGGTTACTCGCCAAGCTGGGGCTGAGTCAGGGCAAACGGGTCAGGCTGGGAGCCGGCGAGGAGGAGTGCCTGCTGCTGGAGGCGCCGGACAAGGAGACTTGCGGGGTCTAGTCATCGCTCGGGTGGTGGGGCCATGCAGACTATGACGTCAGGCAAGGAGGCCGCCGTGAGTTGCGGCCTGTCTGCATCGGGCGCTGCCGGTGGGCAGGCAGGATCAGTTGAGCTCTTCGATGGAGAACTCGCCGGCGATGCCATCACAGGAGATGGCGAAGCCGCCGCTGAAGCGGGTGCTGAACTGGATCAGGAACGCATCGTCGTCGTGTTCTTGCACGGGCAGGTTGATGGGTTTGCTGCGACGCAGGGGTTTGCGGATCTGTACGTGTTTCATCATGGTATTTCTCTATATAAATTAAGTGTTTGCTCCTTGTATTGGCAAATGTCAGGTCAATGGGCGCGGTCAGCACGATGGCGGACGAGCGCGCAGGAATACCCAGCCCGGTTCAGGGGCGTCTGCACTTTCAAGGAAGGCGCCAAGGACCATGCGGATGCATGATGCTACTTGGGAGTGGGCAGATCGGGTCTGCACCGTGAGAGCCGGGCAACGCAGGCAGACAGCCTGAACGGTTCTCAAGGCGAGTAAATCAGAAGAAGGTTATGCGGGTACTGGCAGGATTCATCGTGAGGTGAAGCATTGCGAACATAATCAGGGCTGATTAACTAGCCGGCGCGCATTCTCTCCTCGAAATGTGTAAAAAGCAAACACTATTTGTGCGTTCACCCAGTCATTCCCTGTTTTTCACGGCCACGGGGACGGCAAAAGGGCTCCCGAGGGAGCCCTTTTCATTGCCGGTCAGGGACGGGCTCAGGCGTCGCCGCAGGCCTTCTTGGCGGCGGTGATCATGGGGGTAATGGTCATGCCCTGTACCACGATGGAGAACATCACCACCGAGTAGGTCATCACCAGGATCACCTGGCGCAGATCGACGTTGTGCTCCGGGATCATCATGACACCGGATGGCAGTGCCAGGGCCATGGCCATGGCCAGACCGCCACGCAGGCCGCCCCAGGTGAGGATGCGCACCGAGAAGGTGTTGTAGCTGCGGAACTTGCGGAACGTCACATAGGGCAGGGAGACGCTGATGAAGCGGGCAGCCAGGCAGAGCGGCACCGCGATGACCAGCAGGATCCAGTCGCGCCAGTCGAGGTCCAGCAGCACCAGTGCCAGACCGATCAGCAGGAACAGCAGGGCGTTGAGGAACTGATCCATCAACTCCCAGAAGTGATCCAGGTGGTGCTGGCTCTGCTCGGAGAAGCCGGAATGACGGGTCCAGTTGCCGATCATGATGCCGGTCACCACCATGGCCAGGGCGCCGGAGACGCCGATCATGTTGGCGAAGGCGAAGCCCGCGGTCGGGATGCAGAGGGTCAGCAGCAGCTCCAGGGAGCCGTCGTCGGTGGCGCTGATCATCACGTGGGCGATGAGACCCAGCACGGCCCCGAACAGGATGCCGCCGAGAGCCTCATGCAGGAACAGACCGGCCACGCTGCCGAAGGTGGGCTCCACGCCGCCAAAGGCCACGGCAAACACGGTGGCGAAGATGACCAGACCGACACCGTCGTTGAACAGGGATTCCCCCTCGATCTGGATGGCGATCTGGGGTGGCGCCTTCATCTTCTTGACGATGGCCAGTACGGCGATGGGGTCGGTGGGGGAGATCAGGGCACCGAACAACATGCAGTAGACCAGCGGCACATCCCAGCCCAGCAGCTTGGCGATGAACCAGAAGCCGTAGCCGATGAGGAAGGTGGAGAGCAGGGTGGCGGCTATGGCCAGAATGGTGATTTCCCACTTCTGGCTACGCAACGCCTTGAGGTTGATGCCAAGGCCGCCGGCGAACAGCAGGAAGCCCAGGATCCCCTTCAACAGGAAGTTCTGGAAGTCGATGCTCTCCATGGTCTTGATGGCGAGAGGCTCCAGATTGAACCAACCCAGTTTGCCAAACAGCACCAGCAGCGCGGAGATCAGCATGGAGCCCGCAGTGATGGCGATGGTGGTCTGGATCTTCACAACATACTGGTTGGCAAAGGCGATGAAGATCGCCAACGCTGCCAGGAAGCAGAGTGTGTAGTAGACGCTCATAGTTATTTTTCTCTTTGGTAAACAGCAAGCACGTATCCCTCTTGAGGACGGGCATAGGGTACTCCCGGGTTAGATCATGCTCATTACCTATTTATGGTTATATTTAATCGCTGTCATGGACAGATAGACGGCTAGATTTCCATTTAATTTGATTGCTGCTAGGATGGGCATCACGCAGTTGCATGGATGTAAGGGGTACGAGCGGTGTCGAGCAGAGAGTCGAACAAGAAAGCGGATGTCACAACCAGGCTGGAAGTCTGTCTCAAGGAGCGGATCCTGATCATCGACGGGGCCATGGGCACCATGATTCAGGGTTACAAACTCGGTGAGGCGGACTATCGGGGGGAGCGGTTTGCCGACTGGCATACCGACATCAAGGGCAACAACGACCTGCTGGTGTTGAGCCGTCCCGCCGTCATTCGCGAGATCCACGACCAGTATTGTGCCGCCGGGGCCGACATCCTCGAGACCAACACCTTCAACGCCACCCGCATCGCCATGGCGGACTACGAGATGGAAGCGCTCTCGGCCGAGATAAACCGGGAGGCGGCCCGCCTGGCCCGCGCCGTGGCGGACGAGTGGACCGCCAAGGACCCGGCGAAACCGCGCTTTGTGGCAGGGGTTCTGGGCCCCACCAACCGTACCGCCTCCATCTCGCCGGACGTGAACGACCCGGGCAAGCGCAACGTCACCTATGACGAGCTGGTGGCCGCCTACACCGAATCGACCCACGCCCTGATCGAGGGCGGTGCCGACATCATCCTGATCGAGACCATCTTCGACACCCTCAACGCCAAGGCGGCCGCCTTCGCGGTAGACCTGGTGTTCGAGGAGCTGGGTTACAGCCTGCCGGTGATGATCTCCGGCACCATCACGGACGCCTCCGGTCGTACCCTCTCGGGCCAGACCACCGAGGCCTTCTACCACTCCCTTCGCCACGTCAAACCGGTCTCCTTCGGCCTCAACTGTGCGCTGGGGCCGGACGAGCTGCGCCAGTACGTGGAGGAGCTGTCCCGCATCAGCGAGACCTATGTCAGCGCTCACCCCAACGCCGGTCTGCCCAATGCGTTTGGCGAGTACGATCTGGACGCGGTCGAGATGGCGGAGCATATCCGCGAGTGGGCTTCGAGCGGCTTTCTCAACCTGGTGGGCGGCTGCTGCGGCACCACCCCGACCCACATCCGCGCCATGGCGGACGCCGTGGCGGGCATCAAGCCCCGCGCCCTGCCGGATCTGCCGGTGGCCTGCCGGTTGTCGGGCCTGGAGCCTCTCATCATCACGGCGGACTCCATGTTCGTGAACGTGGGTGAGCGGACCAACGTCACCGGCTCGGCCAAGTTCAAGCGCTTGATAAAAGAAGGGCTCTACGACGAGGCCCTGGACGTGGCCAAGCAGCAGGTGGAAAACGGCGCCCAGATCATCGACATCAACATGGATGAGGGGATGCTGGACGCCGAGGCGGCCATGGTGCGCTTCCTGAACCTCATCGCCGGGGAACCGGACATCGCCCGGGTGCCGGTGATGATCGACTCCTCCAAGTGGGAGGTGCTGGAGGCGGGCCTCAAGTGCGTGCAGGGCAAGCCGGTGGTCAACTCCATCTCCATGAAGGAGGGGGAGGACAAATTCATCGAGCAGGCGAAACTGCTGCGCCGCTACGGCGCCGCCGTCATCGTCATGGCGTTCGACGAGGTGGGCCAGGCCGATACCCGGGCCCGCAAGTTCGAGATCTGCCAGCGCGCCTACCGCATTCTGGTGGACCGCGTCGGCTTCCCGCCGGAAGACATCATCTTCGACCCCAACATCTTCGCGGTGGCGACCGGCATCGACGAGCACAACAACTACGCGGTGGACTTCATCGAGGCGGTGAAGGACATCAAAACGCACCTGCCCCACGCCATGATCTCCGGCGGCGTCTCCAACGTCTCCTTCTCCTTCCGTGGCAACGAGCCGGTGCGCGAAGCCATCCACGCTGTCTTCCTCTACCACGCCATCAGGAACGGCATGGACATGGGGATCGTCAACGCGGGCCAGCTTGCCATCTACGAAGACATCCCGGCCGAGCTCAAAGAGAAGGTCGAGGCGGTGGTGCTGAACCTCAACGACAACGCCACCGAGGCGCTGCTGGCCATCGCAGAGAAGTATCGCGGCGCGGGTGCCCAGGCGGAGGATCCGCGGGATCAGGAGTGGCGCAGCTGGCCGGTGGGCAAGCGGCTCGAACACGCCCTGGTCAAGGGGATCACTGATTTCATCGAGGAGGATACCGAGGAGGCGCGCGCCCAGGCCGAGAAGCCGCTGCACGTCATCGAGGGGCCGCTGATGGATGGCATGAATGTGGTGGGCGATCTGTTCGGCGCCGGCAAGATGTTCCTGCCCCAGGTGGTGAAGTCGGCCCGGGTGATGAAGCGGGCGGTGGCCTACCTGCAACCCTACATCGAGGCGGAGAAGTCCGGCGGTTCCAGCAACGGCAAAATCGTGCTGGCCACCGTCAAGGGCGACGTGCACGACATCGGCAAGAACATCGTCGGGGTGGTGCTCCAGTGCAACAACTTCGAGATCGTGGATCTCGGGGTCATGGTCTCCTGCGAGACCATCCTCAAAACGGCCCGGGAAGTAAACGCCGACATCATCGGCCTGTCGGGCCTCATCACTCCGTCCCTGGACGAGATGGTGCACGTAGCAAAGGAGATGGAGCGTCAGGGGTTCAAGCTGCCGCTGCTCATCGGCGGTGCCACCACCTCCAAGGCCCACACCGCGGTGAAGATAGAGCAGAACTACTCCGAGCCCGTGGTCTATGTCTCCAACGCCTCCCGCGCCGTGGGGGTGGCCCAGAGCCTGCTGAGCCCGGAGCTCAAGCCCGCCTTCGTCGCCCGCATCGACAAGGAGTACGAGATTGCCCGGGATCAGCATGCCCGCAAGCAGCCGCGCTCCAAGCCGGTCTCCCTGGCCCATGCCCGTGCCAACCGCCATCAGCTGGACTGGGTGGGCTATGAGCCCCCGGCGCCCCGGGAGCCCGGCGTGCAGACCTTCGAAAACGTGCCCATCTCTGTGCTGCGCCCCTACATCGACTGGACGCCGTTTTTCCTGAGCTGGGAGCTGGCGGGCAAGTTCCCCCGCATCCTGGAAGATGAGGTGGTGGGGGAGGAAGCGACGCGCCTCTACGCCGACGCCAACGCCATGCTGGACCAGTTGGAGAAGGATCAGAGCGTGCGCTGTGCCGGCATCGTCGGCCTGTTCCCCGCCAACGCCGTGGGGGACAGCATCGAGGTCTACACCGACGAGACCCGCACCCAGGTGCGCAAGGTGCTGCACCACCTGCGCCAGCAGAGCGAGAAGCAGGGCTTTCCCAACTACTGTCTGGCGGACTATGTGGCGCCGAAAGAGAGCGGCAAGCCCGACTGGATCGGCGCCTTCGCGGTGACCGGCGGCATCGGCGAGGAGGCCATCGCCAAGGCCTACAAGGCGGACCACGACGACTACAACGCCATTCTCATTCAGGCGGTGTGCGATCGCCTCGCTGAGGCCTTTGCCGAATACCTCCACGAGCAGGTGCGCAAAGTGCACTGGGGCTATGCCCCGGACGAGGCGCTCAGCAACGAGGAACTGATTCGCGAAAATTACCAGGGGATACGTCCGGCGCCGGGCTACCCGGCCTGCCCGGAGCACACCGAGAAGGGGAGCATCTGGGAGCTGCTGGACGTCGAACAGGCCATCGGCATGCAGCTCACCGAGTCCTACGCCATGTGGCCGGGGGCGGCGGTATCCGGCTGGTACTTCTCCCACCCCGAGAGCAAATACTTCGCCGTGGCCCAGATCCAGCAGGATCAGGTGGAAGACTACGCCCAGCGCAAGGGGATGACCCTGGCAGAGGCCGAACGCTGGCTGGGGCCCAACCTGCATTGAGCCCCGTCTGCCCCGCCTCACGCGGTGCGGGGCAGGCGCCGGGTACGCACGCCATATCGAGGTTGCCATGAAGATTGGATTTGTCGGTCTGGGGGCCGTGGTGCAGACAGCCTATCTGCCTGCACTCGCCGCCCTGGCGGAAAATACCGAGATATGGGGTTTTGATCCCGCCATCACCCTGCCCGGCGTCATGTCTGCCCCGACCCTGGAAGCCCTGCTGGCCGAACCCCTGGATCGGCTGGTGATCGCCACCCCTTCCCTGCTGCATCTGTCCGTGCTGGAGCAGGCACTGGCCAGCGCCATTCCCCTCATCCTGGTGGAGAAACCCGTGGTGGCCACCCTGGCCCAGCACGATCGCCTGCACGCCCTGCTGGCGGCCCCCGAGGTGGCAGCCAGGGTGCTGGCGCTGGATCACTGGATGGCCCGCAATGCCGTCCAGCAGTTGCTGCTGAGCGGAAAACTGGATGAAGGCTGGCAGCCTCGGGAACCAGGCGGCGCCGGGGTCGGGCTGGCCACCCTCGCCGATATCAGCGCGGTGGAGGGCTTTTTGCTGGAACCCTGTGGCCTGGACGAGGCGGGGCATCCCTATGCCCTCAACTTCGCCACCGGGGAGCCGGATCGGCGGGTCCTGCGCCATCCAGACGGGGTGATCCTCGACATCGGCACCCATCTGCTGGCGATGATCCGGGAACTGCTGGTGGCCCTGGGTGGGGACGACCGCCTGCACCTGATCGCGGAGGGCGTCTGCGACCGGCTGGGGCAGCCCATCCGGCGCGGGGATCTGGAGACCGCCGAGGGGCGGGCCTGCCTGCGCGGCGAGGCGGCAGGGGTGCCCCTGACCCTCTGGCTCGACAAGTATGCCGGTCCCGGGGTGGAGAAGAAGGGGCTTTGCCTGCACCTCAAGGACGGGCGGCGCATCGAGCTGCTTCGCCGCGGCAACCTGGAGTGGCTGCACCATCACGACGTCGACGGGATGCGGGGCTGGCAACATGAGGGGCCCCTCTATCGCCACTGCATCGCCCAGACCCTGCTGGTCCCCGTGCCTTTGGGAGGCTGGGCCGGCACCACGGCGCGCCGTTTGCAGGAGGTCGCCCTGCTGCTTGAGTTGCAACAAGGGCTGCGCGGCCCCCATTGACGTCGCTGTGCGCCATCCGGCATGAGAGCTGGTGGCTGGCGCCGTCTTGCAGAACGGTCCGTTCTTGAGTGCGGCACTCTCGGTTTTTGCCTGTTCTTGCAGAACCGCGCATGGTGAGGGGAAAGGATTGGCGTTGCCAGTCGTTCATGGCACCTTATACTCTCCAGTCCGATTATCAGGTCTGCCATTTCCATGAATATTGCCATTTTATCCCGTGAGCCCAACAACTACTCCACCCGCCGTCTGGTCGAGGTGGCCCGGGCCCGTGGGCATCAGGTCGAGGTGCTCGACACCCTGCGCTGCTACATGAACATCGCCTCCCACAGCCCCTCCATCCATTACGAAGGACGGGAGCTGGAGAGCTATGACGCCGTGATCCCGCGCATCGGTGCCAGCATCACCTTCTATGGCACCGCCGTGCTGCGCCAGTTCGAGATGATGAGCACCATGGCCCTCAACAGCTCGGTGGCCATCTCCCGCTCCCGGGACAAGCTGCGCGCCATGCAGCTGCTCTCCCGTCACGGCATCGGCCTGCCGGTGACCGGCTATGCCCACAGCACCCACGACGTACCGGATCTCATCACCATGGTGGGGGGCGCCCCCCTGGTGGTGAAACTGCTGGAGGGCACCCAGGGGATTGGCGTGGTGCTGTGCGAAACCCAGAAGGCCGCCGAGAGCGTCATCGAGGCCTTTATCCAGACCAACAACAACATCCTGGTGCAGGAGTACATCCGCGAGGCCAACGGTGCCGATATCCGCTGCCTGGTGGTCAACGGCAAGGTGGTGGCCGCCATGCGCCGCCAGGCCCAGCCGGGGGAGTTTCGCTCCAACCTGCACCGGGGCGGCACCGCCGAAGCCATCAAGATCACGCCGGAAGAGCGTGCCACCGCCGTGCAGGCCGCCAAGATCATGGGGCTGGACGTGGCCGGGGTGGATATTCTGCGTAGCGCCCGCGGCCCGCTGGTGCTGGAGGTGAACTCCTCCCCCGGCCTGCAGGGGGTGGAAGCTGCCTCCGGCAAGGACGTGGCGGGCAAGATCATCGAGTTCCTCGAGCTCAAGGCGAGCCGCAAGCACAAGCCGGCGGAATGAGCCCCAAACGAGTGTCAGACAGGTAAACACAGGGCGCCCTCGGGCGCCTTGTTGCTATCTGGCGGGTGGGCTGGAAGGCAGCGGGCTTGCCGGGAACTGTCTCCCTTCTCCCACTCTGTTGAACAGCCGGGGAGAAGGGCCGGGGATGAGGGGGCTATGCCGCCCCGGGAGCGCCGGAAATCATCACCAGCCGGGCGCTGAAGACCCCATCCACCAGGTGGGTCTCAATCTGCCAGCCCAGCTTCTCGCAGATGCGCTGGATGATGGTGAGGCCGCAGCCGTAGCCGAGGATCTGATCCGGCGCGGCGGCGGTGGGGTTGCTGATGGTGAGCACCTGCTCGTGCAGGGTGATCTCGATGTGCCCCTCGGCGTAGCTCAGGGCGTTTTTCAAGAGGTTGCCGAGGGCGATGGCGAGCAGGGAGAGGGGGGCCTGCACCTCGCTCTCCTCGTCCAGTTGCAGGCGAATGTCCAGCGTCTCCCGTTGCAGCAGGGGGGCGAGGCGGGTCAGCTCCCGGCGAATGAGCAGCGCCACCTGCTGGGGCGGGCGCTCCACGGCCTCCTTGCGTCCCAGCAGCAGGAAGGTTTCGGTGAGCAGGGCCATCTCGTCGGCGGCGGCGCGGATGCGGCTGACGGCGCGGGCTGCCGGGGCGGGCAGGTCATTCACCTTGCCGAGCAGGGCCGCGGATCCCTGGATCACCATGTTGGGGGTGCGCAGCTCGTGGCTGGCAAAGCGGCTGAACTCCTGTTCACGGGCAAACACGGCGGCTACCTCGTGCTTGCCCGCCAGCAGCGCCTGCTCTATCTCTCGCAGCTCCTGCCAGGGGGCATCGGGCACGAAGTCCCCCTGATCCGGGGTCAGGTGGGCGACCCGCTGGCGCAGCCGCTCCAGCGGCCTGGTGATGTGACGCACCAGCCAGATGCCGAAGGCGAGGCTCCCCAGCAGCAGAGCCAGGCCGATGAGGCGGGTCACCAGATGCAGCTTGGCTTCGTAAGGGTCCAGGTAGTCGTCCGCATCGTCGTTGAACACCAGATAGAGCAGCCCCTGACCCGAGGGGTGGGCGCGTACCAGGAAGTGCTTGTCCTCCCGGCCCAGCTGATGCTCGAAGAAGCCGGGGCTCTGGTAGGCCTTGAGCCAGGCGGGCAGGCGGCCCGCCTCTGTCCAGTAGCTGGAGAACTGGCGCGGGCTGGGGGCGGGGGCCGCCATGCCGAGGCGCAACCAGTCGTCGTCATAGCGGGTTGCCTCCGCCTCCAGCCAGTGGCGCAGGCTCAGCTCCTCCATCTTGTTCTCGGCCACCACCATCAGCAGGCTCAGGATCACCAGCAGCAGCAGACCGGCCCCTCCCAGCGCCAGCACCAGGCGCCGGCGCAGGCTCGGCAGACCGGAGGCAAGGGGCGGCGTCGGGTTCGTCATGGGGTCACCAGCCGGTAGCCCTGGCCGTGCAGGGTCTCCAGCATGGGGGTGGGGAAGGGCTTGTCGAGTACATTGCGCAGGGCATAGATGTGGCTGCGCAGGGCGTCGGAGTCGGGCTCCTCGTCGCCCCAGACGGTGTCGAGCACCTCCTGGCGCGTCACCAGCTGGGGCGCGCGCTTCACCAGCAGGGTGAGGATCTGGAACGGGATCTTGCCGAGTTTGAGCTCCACCCCGGCGCGGGTGGCGCGGCCGCTGGCGGGATCCACCGTCAGATCGCCAAAGCAGAGCACGCCCATGTCCCCTCTGGGGCCACGCAGGCTGAGGGCCTCCAGGCGCACCTCCAGCTCCTCCATGGCGAACGGCTTGACCAGATAGTCGTCGCCCCCCGCCCTGAAGCCTGCCAGCTTGTCCTCCAGGCTGTCACGGGCGGTGAGAAAGAGCACCGGGGTCGCGATGCCGTCCGCACGCAGCCGCTCCACGGTACGCAGGCCGTCGAGGCGCGGCATCATGACGTCCATGATGATGACGTCGAAGCGCTCCTGGGCCAGCAGTTGCAGCGCGGCCTGGCCATGATAGGCGCAATCCACCCTGTGCCCGGCCAGCGCCAGATAGTCCATGATGGTCTCCGCCACCTGGGGACTGTCTTCCACCACCAGTATTTTCATGCTCTGATCTCCTGGTCTGTGCCGATATTTCACGGCCATTTCACACCGGATGGGTCATCCTGTGTGCCAGTGTAACCCCGAGGATCCCCGATGAAGAAGTCTCTCTGCGCCTTCTGGTTATTGATTCTATTGCCTTTTGGTCTGGTGCAGGCGGCCGAGTTCAAGCTCACGGGCCGCACCACCTGGCAGCTTGGCCAGTTGATGGTCAATGGCATTCCCTTCGTGATCGATGAGCGCACCCGCTTCAAGGATGGCCTGGATGAGGACGATCTCGGCGGGACCTGGGTCGATCTGGAAGGGGTCGTGCAGGAGACGGCGGCAGGGGCGCGGCGGCTCGTTCGCGAGGTGGAGGCGCTGGAAGAGGAGGACGAGATGGAACTGGAAGGGCCGGTGGAAGGGGGACGGATCTGGGGCTATGTCACCTCGGATGGGAGCCTCTCCCCGTTCGAGGGACGCTGGCTGGAGCTGGAGTGCAAGTTTGACGGCATGCGCCTGAGCCAGTGCCGGGAGGATGACTGACCGGTCAGGGCGGACCGGGAAAAATTGCCCGTCCGGGGCCATAGTTAAACCTCACCCCGTGACCCCGGACCGCCTGCCATGACCCGAACCGCACTCTGCCTGCTGCTGTTGCCCTTCTGCACCCTTGCCGACGACGCCGAGCTCTGGCTGGTGGAGCTGGAGCACAACGACGGGGTGCGCCTGCAATTCCAGGGGGCTGAGCTGGAGCTCGGCAGTGCCGAACTGCACGGCGTGGCGCAGCCGGACGGGCTCGTGCCCGGTATGCACCTCGCGATCCAGAGCCGCTACGGCGTCGCCGAGACGATCCGGGTGCTCGACGGGGCGCCGGATCCGGCGCTCGGGGCCAGCTGGCGGCGGGCGGAGGATCGACTGCTCACCCATAATCAGCAGGCATTGCTGCTACAGGATCTCGGTGTGCTGGTGTTTGATGCTGACACTCGCTGGATCAACGGCAGCGCCGCCGATCTGCAACCGGGTCGCCGCCTGGTGCTGAGCCGGGATGAAGAGGGCCGCCTCACCGATATCCTCATTCCTGACCCCGAGGATCCCCTCGACGCCGAAGAGTGAGACCTCTCTCCCTTTCCCCTTGTTAATGGCTTGTACTTTAAATTTCCCCACTTATACTGGCGCACATCTTGTCGGAGTGCTGACCGTCGAACGACGCTAAGCTGAGACCGTTAATTCGGGATCCGTGGAACCTGATCAGGTTAAGACCTGCGAAGGGAAACAAGGGTAACTTGCGGGTTACCGCGCCGGGGAAGGCACACCTTCCCGCCAGCCAGAGGCAGACCGCCTCTGGCTGGCACAGGCGCACAGGGGGAGGTTGTCCCGTCCGGTTGTCCTTAGGGCGCCGGGTTTCCAGACTAGGGAAACACCGGGACGGCAGAGCAGGGAAGATCCATGCCCGGCTCACTCCCCCCAGCACACCCCGCCGCAAGTTCATCTTCTCCTCGAACTCCAGACAAGCAAACACCCATAACTTCAACCAGTTAATGTGAGTTTTGCTATGTCTACCAATGTTTCTGATACCACCAAATCCAGCCGCCGCGAGCAGCGCTCCAGCGCCCAGACCTTTATCGACAACCTGAAGGGGATGGCTCACCCCAATTCCCGCCGTATCTTTATCCAGGGTTCTCGCCCCGACATCCGTGTGCCTCTGCGGGAGATCCAGTTGGCCGACACCTTCGTCGGCGGCACCAAGGAGGCTCCCCAGTTCGAGCCCAACGAGCCGGTGCCGGTTTACGATACCTCGGGCCCCTATGGGGAAGAGGCCGCCCCCATCGACGTGCGCCGCGGTCTGCCGCGCCTGCGCGAAGCCTGGGTGCTGGAGCGTGCTGACACCGACGCGCTGGACGGGCTGAGCTCCACCTTCACTCAGGAGCGGCTGGCGGACGAGGGGCTGGATCACCTGCGTTTCGAACATTTGCCGAGCGCCCGCCGCGCCAAGCCGGGCCGCCGGGTCACCCAGCTGCACTATGCCCGCCAAGGCATCGTCACCCCCGAGATGGAATTTATCGCCATCCGCGAGAACATGGGCCGCGAGCGAGTGCGCTCCGAGCTCCTGCGCACCCAGCATCCGGGTCAGGGCTTTGGCGCCAGACTGCCCCAGAACATCACCCCCGAGTTCGTGCGCGATGAAGTGGCCGCCGGTCGCGCCATCATCCCCAGCAACATCAACCACCCGGAAGCGGAGCCCATGATCATCGGCCGCAACTTCCTGGTGAAGATCAACGCCAACATCGGCAACTCGGCGGTCACCTCCAGCATCGAAGAGGAGGTGGAGAAGCTGGTCTGGTCCACCCGCTGGGGCGCCGACACCGTGATGGATCTCTCCACCGGCCGTTACATCCACGAGACCCGCGAGTGGATCCTGCGCAACAGCCCGGTGCCCATCGGTACCGTGCCCATCTATCAGGCGCTGGAGAAGACCAACGGCATCGCCGAAGACCTCACCTGGGAGCTGTTCCGCGATACCCTGCTGGAGCAGGCCGAGCAGGGGGTGGACTACTTCACCATCCACGCCGGCGTCTTGCTGCGCTTCGTGCCCATGACTGCCAAGCGCCTCACCGGCATCGTTTCGCGCGGTGGCAGCATCATGGCCAAGTGGTGCCTGTCGCACCACAAGGAGAACTTCCTCTACGAGCACTTCCGCGAGATCTGCGAGATCTGCGCCGCCTACGACGTGAGCTTGTCGCTGGGTGACGGTCTGCGTCCGGGCTCCGTCTATGACGCCAACGACGAGGCCCAGTTCGCCGAGCTGCGCACCCTGGGCGAGCTCACCAAAATTGCCTGGGAATACGACGTGCAGGTGATGATCGAGGGGCCCGGCCACGTACCCATGCACATGATCGAGCGCAACATGACCGAGCAGCTGGAGCACTGCCACGAGGCGCCCTTCTATACCCTGGGCCCGCTCACCACCGACATTGCCCCGGGGTACGATCACTTCACCTCCGGCATCGGCGCCGCGCTCATCGGCTGGTACGGCTGCGCCATGCTCTGCTACGTGACTCCCAAGGAACACCTGGGCCTGCCCAACAAGGAGGACGTGAAGCAGGGGCTCATTACCTACAAGATCGCCGCCCACGCGGCTGACCTTGCCAAGGGCCACCCGGGCGCCCAGATCCGCGACAACGCCATGTCCAAGGCGCGCTTCGAGTTCCGCTGGGAGGATCAATTCAACCTGGCCCTGGATCCCGACACCGCCCGCGCCTACCACGACGAGACCCTGCCTCAGGAGTCCGGCAAAGTGGCCCACTTCTGCTCCATGTGCGGGCCCAAGTTCTGCTCCATGAAGATCACCCAGGACGTGCGCGATTATGCGGCGAAACTGGAAGCCGTGGAGATCAAGCTGGTCGGCATGGACGGCCAGCAGGAGCGGGTGGTGGCCGAGGTGGAGAGCGGCATGGCCCGCATGGCGGAAACCTTCAAGGAGACCGGCGGCGAGATCTACCATCAGGCGGCGACCCTGAAGCAGGCCGCAGGGGAGGAGGCGTGAGCAGCGAGCGCGGGGCTGTCAGCCCCGCCGACCTGTCGCCTGTGACGCAGGCCCGCCCCGTGGTCTGGACCATCGCCGGGTCCGACTCCGGCGGCGGGGCCGGCATTCAGGCCGACTTGCACACGATGCATGACCTCGGCGTGCACGGCTGCTCCGTCATCTCCGCCATCACGGCCCAGAACTCGGTGGCGGTGAAGATGGTCGACCCCGTGCTGATGCAGACCTTCGCCGCCCAGATCGATGCCCTGGGGCTGGATCTGCCACCCGCCGCCATCAAGATCGGCCTGCTGCCGACCCGGCTGCATGTGGAGGTGCTGGCACGCAGGTTGTCGACCGTCGAGGCTCCCTTCGTGGTCTACGACCCGGTGGCCATCGCCAGCACCGGCACCCCCATGGCGGAGCCCGGCATGCTGGTGGCGGTGCGCGAGCACCTGCTGCCGCGCCTCTCCTTGATCACCCCCAATGGTCCCGAGCTGGAAGCCCTGACCGGCCTGCCCGCCACCAGTCCCGAGCTGGTGCGCCTCGCCGCCCGGCGGCTGCGCGAACTCGGCGCTCGCGCCGTGCTGGTCAAGGGGGGCCACCTTGAATGGGGCGGGGATCTCTGCCTCGACTACTACCAGGATGAGACCCGCGAATTCTGGCTCGCCGCGCCGCGCCTCGATACCCGCCACGGTCACGGCACCGGTTGCGCTTACGCCAGCGCCATCGCCGCCGTGGTGGCGCAGGACTATCCGGTGGAGGACGCCATCACCCTGGCGCGCGCCTACCTGCAACAGGGCTTGGCGGCGGCGCAAGGGGTGGGGGCAGGCCCGGGGCCCATCGCCCATCTCGGCTGGCCTGCCGATCTTGCCCACTTCCCCCGTGCCGTGCTGGCGGGCTCACCGCTCGATCGCCGCTTTGGATTGTATGAAGCGAGCAGCGCCCGTCTGCCGCAGGGCCCCTTTGCGCCGACCGAACACAACCTCGGCCTCTATCCGGTGGTGGACTCGGTCAAGTGGCTCAAACGCCTGCTGGGGGCCGGGGTCAAGACCATCCAGCTGCGGATCAAGAATCTGCCCGCCACAGAGGTGGCGCCGGCCATTCGTGATGCGGTAGCGCTCGGTCGCCGCCATGGGGCGCGGCTCTTTATCAACGACTACTGGCAGCAAGCCATCGAGGCGGGCGCCTGGGGCGTGCATCTGGGGCAGGAGGATATGGAGACCGCCGATCTCGCCGCCATTCAGGCGGCGGGGCTGCGTCTTGGCATCTCCACCCACGGCTACTTCGAGCTGATGCGGGCCCGCGAGCTGGCCCCCTCCTATATCGCGCTGGGCCATATCTTCCCGACCAACACCAAAGCGATGCCTTCGCGCCCCCAGGGGCTGGCGCGGCTGCACCACTACCGCGCCCTGATGTGCGACTGGCCGACGGTGGCCATCGGTGGCATCAGCGAGGAGCGGGTGGCGGCGGTCAAGGCAAGCGGGGTCGGCAGCATTGCGCTGGTCTCGGCCATCACGGCGAGCGATGACTGGCAGGGCGCGACCGAGCGGCTGCTCGCTGCCGT
Organism: Aeromonas sp. Prich7-2; assembly: GCF_017939255.1. Lineage (NCBI taxonomy): Bacteria > Pseudomonadati > Pseudomonadota > Gammaproteobacteria > Aeromonadales > Aeromonadaceae > Aeromonas > Aeromonas sp. Prich7-2. The sequence goes on along the minus strand of NZ_JAGKRI010000004.1, from coordinate 3,786 downwards.
GGGGGCGGGGGATGAACCGCGCTCGGCCTGCGTGATACGGGAGGCAGAACATGCGCTCTGATGCCGCTTCTCTTAGTGACAAAGAGTATCTGAGATACGGCCGCCAGCTGATGCTGGCGGAAGTGGGGGAAGCCGGTCAGGCGCGGCTGAAAGATAAGTCTGTGCTGATCGTGGGCCTCGGCGGGCTCGGCTCGCCGCTCGCCCTCTATCTGGCGGGGGCCGGGGTGGGCACTTTGTGGCTGGCCGATGGCGATACGGTGGACTCCAGCAATCTGCCGCGCCAGATCCTGTTCGATAGCGAGGCGGTCAACCACTCCAAGGCGGAGCTGGCCCGCGAGCGCTTGTCCGCCCACAACCCGCTGGTGGAGCTGATTGCCATCAATCAGCGACTCGATGCCGCCAGCCTGCCGGAGTTTGTGACCGAGGTGGATCTGGTTGTCGACTGCTGCGACAACCTCGCCACCCGCCAGGCCATCAACGCCGCCTGCGTGGCCCAGGGCAAGCCCTGGGTCTGTGCCGCCGCAGTGGGCTGGCAGGGGCAGCTGATGGCGCGCACCAGCAGTGAGCACGCCTGCTACGCCTGCCTCTATCCGCTGGATACCGAGATCAGGGAAAGCTGCGAGACCAGCGGCGTCACCGGCCCGCTGGTGGGGGTGATGGGCTCTTTGCAGGCGCTGGAGGCACTGAAACTGCTGCTCGGGATGCCGAGCCCGGTGGCGGGCACATTGCGCCGGTTTGATGCCCTGACCCATCAGTGGCAGACCCTCACGCTGGCTCCCGATCCCGATTGCCCGGTCTGCGGCAGCACCCACCCGGCCCTGGAGAATTAACCATGAAGATCCGATTGAACGATATCGAGCTGACGCTGCCCACCGGCCAGCGCCTGACTGAGCTGCTGGCGGTGCAGGAGATTCCCCCTCAGGGGGTAGCGGTGGCCCTCAACGGCGCCGTGCTGCCCCGTGGCCGCTGGGCCGAGACCCGTCTCAATGACGGGGACGAACTCCACCTCTTCACCGCCATTGCCGGAGGCTGACCCATGATGCTCGCAGTCCCATCTTCGCGCGCCCTGCCTTGCGGCGGGGCCTCATCTCTTCTTATCGCAGTGGCGGGAGGCTGACATGCTCAAGATTGCCGATCACACCTTCTCTTCGCGCCTCTTTACCGGCACCGGCAAGTTTGCCCGCCCGGAACTGATGGCCGCCGCCATCGAGGCGAGTGGCTCCCAGCTGGTCACCATGGCCATCAAGCGGCTCGAACCGGGCAAGGCCCACGACGATATCCTCACGCCCCTTCGGCAACTCGGGGTCAAGCTGCTGCCCAACACCTCGGGGGCCAAGACCGCCGCCGAGGCGGTATTTGCCGCCCACCTCGCCCGCGAGGCGCTGGGGACGAACTGGCTCAAGCTCGAGATCCACCCCGATCCGCGCTACCTCTTGCCCGATCCCATCGAGACGCTCAAAGCCGCCGAGCAGCTGGTGAAAGAGGGCTTTGTGGTGCTGCCCTACTGCGGCGCCGACCCCGTGCTGTGCAAGCGGCTCGAAGAGGTGGGTTGCGCCGCCGTGATGCCGCTGGGCGCCCCCATCGGTTCCAATCAAGGGCTGGTGACCCGGGAGTTTCTCTCCATCATCGTCGAGCAGGCCAATGTGCCCGTGGTGGTGGATGCGGGGATCGGTGCGCCGAGCCATGCCGCCGCCGCCTTTGAGCTGGGGGCCGATGCCGTGCTGGTCAACACCGCCATTGCCGTCAGTGGCGACCCGGTCGCCATGGGCCGCGCCTTTTCACTGGCCTGCACTGCCGGGCGCAGTGCCTATGAAGCCGGTCTCGGCGCCCGCGCCCTGCAGGCCCAAGCCTCCAGCCCGCTTACCGATTTTCTGGGGGCGTTATGAGTCAGCATGCCAATGACCCCACCCCGACCCTCCCCTTGCCAGGGGAGGGAGTGTCGACTCCGCCCTCTTGTGAAGTAGGAGATCGGGGGGGCGGATTAACACCTCCCCCTTGTGAAGGGGGAGGCCGGGAGGGGGTTGAGAGAAAGTCGGAGAGTTTTCTCGATAGATGGCTCGAGCTGGGGTGGGACGATATCGGCATGCAGATCCGCGCCAAAACAGCGGCAGATGTAGAGCGGGCGCTGACTACCTCCCGCCGCACCCTGGCGGACTTTATGGCGCTGATCTCCCCGGCCGCCGAGGCGTATCTGCCGCAGATGGCGGCCGAGGCCGAGCGGCTGACCCGCCAGCGCTTTGGCAACACCATCGGCTTCTATGTGCCGCTCTATCTGTCGAACCTCTGTGCCAACGACTGCACCTACTGCGGCTTCTCCATGAGCAACCGCTTGAAGCGCAAGACCTTGAATAGCGAGGAGATTGAGCGCGAGTGTCTGGCCATCAAGGCGCGCGGTTTTGACAGCGTGCTGCTGGTGACCGGCGAGCACGAGCACAAGGTGGGGCTCGCCTATTTTCGGCAGGTGTTGCCCATCATCCGCCGTCACTTCAGCACGGTGGGGATGGAGGTGCAGCCCCTCTCGCAGGATGAATATGCCGAGCTGAAGACCCTCGGCCTCGATTCGGTCATGGTCTATCAGGAGACCTACCACGCCCCCACCTACGCCCGCCATCACCTGCGCGGCAACAAGCGGGACATCGCATGGCGCCTCGCCACGCCGGATCGGCTCGGCCGCGCCGGTATCGACAAGATAGGGCTGGGGGCGCTCATCGGTCTCTCCTCGGACTGGCGTGCCGACAGCTACTTTGTCGCCGAGCACCTCGCCTGGCTTGAGCGCCACCACTGGCAGAGCCGCTACTCCCTCTCCTTCCCGCGCCTGCGCCCCTGCACCGGTGGGCTGGAACCTGAAGTGGTCATGTCGGATCGCCAGCTGGCCCAGCTTATCTGCGCCTGGCGCCTCTTCTCGCCCACGCTGGATTTGTCGCTCTCCACCCGCGAGTCGGCCACCTTTCGCAACGGCGCGGTGCGCCTTGGCATCACCCAGATGTCGGCCGAGTCGCGCACCCAGCCGGGTGGCTATGCCGAGGGGGATAAAGAGGAGCTGGAGCAGTTCGCCATCCACGACGACCGCCCGGTGGGGGAAGTGGCCGCCGCCGTGCGGCAGGCAGGGTTGCAGCCGGTGTTCAAGGACTGGGAACCCTTCTTGGGCCGATAGGGGCGGCCACGCCCCCCTTTGCCGGTGGCATCCCAGCGTCCAGCCAGACTCCTAGCCTGTGGCGAGCAGGCACGGCTGCGCCGTGCAATCGTAGGGTCGATTAGCCGATAGGCGTAATCGTCCGCTTTGCATTTTTTGGGGATGGTAGACGGCTCGGCTTCGCCGTGCAGGACGCGAGGCCGCTGGCCTCGAAGGTGTTTCGCCCGCCCTTCGGGCCGGGGCGAGTGACTTTGGAAAGACCCAAAGTCACCAAAGGTCTTCTCCCCCGCTTATTCGCCCGACTTCGTCGGGTTCCTTCGGCTCACCCGCTTGTCCGACGGCACGCGGCGACGGGCCATCCATGGCCCGGCGCCGCTCGCTCGACATCCTGTCTCGCGGCCTGGACAAGCGTGCTCGCCTCAGCGAATAAGAGGGGGAACCAAAACCGTGCCCGCCATAACCTCAGGGAGTGGTCGTAGGGTGCAATTCGCTTCGCTTATTGCACCCTCATGTACAGGATCTTTAGCGCCAACCAATTGAAATAGATATAAAAAAGGCTTCGTTTGTGATCTAATTTTATCGCCAAACAAAATCAACACGCGCGAAGCCTATGACCATTATTAATGCTAATCACTATCTGGAGCAACTCCTGG
>NZ_JAGKRI010000048.1:0-47404 GCF_017939255.1 Aeromonas sp. Prich7-2 | reverse complement strand
CAGCACCGGTTCACCTGCCTGACCGCCGGCAGTGGCCACCTTGGGCGCCGAGCTCGGGGGTGACCCGGGGGACCAGATCCCGGCACCGGCCCGGGGGCCACCTGCAGCACCGGTTCACCTGCCTGACCGCCGGCAGTGGCCACCTTTGGCCCCGAGCTCGTCGACGACCCAGGGCACCGGATCCCGGGGCCGGCCGGGGGCCCACCGGATAACCCACCCAGCGGCCGGCAGTGGCCACCTTGAGCGCCGAGCTCGGCGGTGACCCGGGGCACCAGGTCCCGGTACCGGCCCGCGGGCCCACTACGTACCGGATCACCGGCACTGGCCAGCTGGACATCTACAGCACCGGACACCCTAGGCCTCGAGCTCATCGGCGACCCTGGGCACCAGGTCCCGCCCCCCGCCCGGGGGCCACCTGCAACACCGGTTCACCCGCCCGGCCACCGGCAGTGGCCACCCTGGGCCCTGAGCTCGTCGGCGGGCCGGGGGCCACCTGCAGCACCGGATCCTCCGCCCGGCCACCGGCATTGGTCACCTTGGGCACCGAGCCCGCGGCGGTCCGGGGCCCACCGCGCACCAGATCACCCACCCGCCGCCGCGGGCCACCTTGGACACCGGATCCCGGCACCGGCCCGGGGGCCACCTGCAGCACCGGTTCACCCGCCCGGCCACCGGCAGTGGCCACCCTGGGCCCTGAGCTCGTCGGCGGCCTGGGGCCACCTGCAGCACCGGTTCACCTGCCCGGCCACCGGCAGTAGCCACCCTGGGCCCTGAGCTCGTCGGCGGCCCGGGGCCACCTGCAGCACCGGTTCACCTGCCTGGGCGCCGAGCTCGGCGGCGACCCGGGATCCCGTACTCAGCATGCACACCGACAAAACCCCACCACCACCCAGGCCCCTCCGCTCCCCGGCGCCGGCCGGGGGCCCACCGGATCACCCACCCAGCGGCCGGCAGTGGCCACCTTGAGCGCCGAGCTCGGCGGTGACCCGGGGGGCCAGATCCCGGCACCGGCCCGGGGGCCCACTGCGTACTGGCACCGCCACCGGTGGCCACCCTGGGCCCTGAGCTCGTCGGCGGCCCGGGGCCACCTGCAGCACCGGATCACCCGCCCGGTCACCGGCATTGGCCACCTGTAGTACCGGATCACCAACCTGGCGGCCGGCAGTAGCCGCCCTGGGCCCCGAGCTCGTCGGCGGCCTGGGGCCCACTACGCACCGGATCACCGGCACCGGCCAGCTGGACACAGCACCGCCGCCGGTGGCCACCATGAGTCCCGAGCTCGGCGGTGACCCGGGGCACCACATCCCGGCACCTGCCCGGGGCCCGCCGCACACCTGGTCCCCGGCAAAGAGCAAGCCACCCAGGATATCGAACCGTCCTGCGGCCCGAACAAAACCACCAGCGGTGTCGACCAAGGACATCGAGCTGAGCACAACCGTTGGAGCTGGCTGCCCTGGGCCTCGAGTTCGACAGCAGCTAAGGCCCGTTAGCGCCAACCCATCTCAGGGCGGCCCACGGCGCCGGCTACGCCTACCGCCACTCACCAACTCATCTGCACCTGTGCTCGCAGTCTTGGGCTACGAACCATAACGGACTCCCAATCTGGATAGTCAGTAAGGATCCAAAGCTGATGATCATCTAGCCGAACGTGGATCCAGTGATTGAATATCAAGTCTGATGGCCACCGAAAAGTATTGGCCACCACCAGAGGAAGGGAAGGGAAGGGAAGGGAAGGGAAGGGAAGGGAAGGGAAGGGAAGGGAAGGGAAGCATTAGAGTAACGCGAAGTAATAGGCAAGAGCCGGCGAATCTATCAATGCTGCGACACTGACGCGGCTAATGCGGTAGAAACTACTGATGTAGCCCCTTATCTCTAAGATATCTCCGACATTCCATCAACAAAAAGCCCCGCGAGGCGGGGCTGTTTGGATCTTGCGTCTGTCATATGTCTATGTAGAGATCTTAACTGGGCGCGGCAACGGCTTACAGGCGATGATTGCGAGCTGCCATTCATGGTGCTGAGGGCTACCCCATATCTGATCTGACAATGAGGCCAACTCTTCATCTGAACGGATCTGGTGCAGTTCGCCGGTCATCAGTTGATAGTGGTACACGTACAGCCGACGATAAAGCGCCTCGGACATTCTGGCCTTCCAGAAGTGCATACCCTCCCCAGTCTGCATGTTATCACTCAGGATCACATCGTAACGGGCGAGTATATAGCCGAAAAATACCGCTGACGGCAGGTCTCGAAGAGCTGCCTTGTGGTGCTGATTGAACGAGCGCCAAACCCGTTGCTGGGTGGCTGGGCGACATTTCAAGTCTTCATAGTGAACGATGATCACCTGGTTGTAATAGGCGACCTCAGCCGTCTGATCATTGACCAAGGCGATCTCGAACTTGTCACCACCGAGTCGAGTAGTCACACAGACTAGGCGGTAGCCGGGCGGTAGAGCGAGCCCCAACTCCGGCGCAATCTCCTGGATGTGCTCATGCCCCACCAGAGCTTGATACATAGCCCCGTTGGTTGCGGTCACTTCCAGATCACGGAATGTTTCTGTGACCTTGTTTGCATCGATAATGAGTTGCGGCATAGCGTCTCGTAGTTGATTGCTCATATTTGATTCACGCCTACTCTACCACTCTCCATAAGAATAGACAAAGCCCCGCAAAGAGGGGCAGGACGACCAAAACGAACTATGTCAGGCAAATCACCGACTTATTTTATCCCGAGGCCTAGTGCATTTGAGCCGAAGGTAATAACAAGCTCCCAGGGACCCCAGGCAGTAGAGTAGGAAGGGCAGCACCGTCCGATATGGGTAGGTGCTAGGAACCATGCTCGTCGGCGGAATAGACATTATCTTGAAGTTTTTGAATTTCGTCGATTTTCCGTCCGCATCAGTCAGAAAATAAGCCCCAGCCCAGTCAATAGAGAGGTCACCTGAAAGAGTTATATCATTCGGAAGCACGACTTCAACATTGTGGCGAACAAAGCCAACAGAGTGCCATTTCACCCCTAAATGGATGACCCCTATCGCCATCCATAGCCAACACCCTCCGGCCAACAAGATAACTGGAACATACCGCATTTGACTCACTTGTACCTCCCCTAGAACAACGATGTTTGGCCCTAAAGCTTCATGACCTTTTTCCTACGACTACCCGCAGCCGCCCGGTTCCAGTCATCCCGCTTATTGCTCTCAATTGATTCCCTTCCTGCTTCCCATGTTCCGCTGAAAAAGTTGGCATCATCTATTCGACCAACAGCGATTAAGGGGGTCACCAAGCGCGAAAAATACACCCTCTTGTGAATCTGAGCCGCAACTTCAAGCGGCGATCGAGAAGAAGAGAGCATCTTTTTCAAGATGGCGATAGTTTCTGCGTTATCTCTATACCAGAAAGTGACTCGAAGATGAGCCGGTTTAAGCGGTATAGAGCGGAGTATCGTTTCAAATTCTGACTGTTTGCTTTTACGTGGATCATGGCTCGCGATCTGACGCAGCAGCGCGGCATCGGCATCACGCTCCACCGACTCAAACACCTTAGCTAGGCTGGTCAATTTGCGATCATCGCCCCCCTTGAGCAGGAGCCGAGCGCCGGCCGGTGACTTCTTGGCAGCCTTTCGCAATCCTGACATTATCCGCTCAACAACATCCAAGTTGGTTGATAACCACTCTTTAGGCTTGGTTCTGGCTGATGGACTCGTACTTGATGCCGTGAAACTGAGCCCCTGCAGTTCCTCCGCCACCTCAGTGCTATACGCCTTACCGCGGCCCCGTTTTTTGGGCACATCGATTACTGGAAGTGCAAGATCCGTATTCGCTACGGACCGAGCATCCCCAATTGAATGCGATTTGAAGTGAACTTCCGTAGCCAGAGTGAGCCGTTCGTCGCTGTCCTTTGACTTTACGTTGCGATAATTAATATCTACATCTATCAGTCCCGCACTCAGCAGCTCGTTAAGGGCCAGTGAGAGTTGCCGGCGATCGTTGTGGTTGTGTCGACCGGTCTCACGTGGATGAATCTCTCGCAGGAGCTCCAGAACCGTCATAGGCCGTAGATTCAGAAACACCCGGCGTCCAATTAGCTTGCCCGGCCTGGCTGCGATCCATAACGCTAGCAGCCGGGCCATCTGTGAGTTCAACTGAATGACTGCGCTTCGGTTTATTGGCACGAGCTTTTTAGTGCTCAGGTACAAGGTCCGCAGTTCTGGAGTCGGAGATATCTCTATGGTCCCATCAGGTTCTAACCTCAGAGTACCAACGATATTCGCAATCATGACCGATCTCTTACGGGTAGTCTCATCGGCATCATCAAGCGTTGGGTAAAAGAGCAGGGCAACGCTCTTGAGTCTTGCAAGCGAGTCCACGATTTTTTTGTCCAACAGGTAATCCGATGGCCGCATATCCTCAGGAATCGGTGAAAAAAATCGCTCTATGGTCATACGAATAGGCTTGATGATGGCCTGTTCAAACCTCTCCTTAGACAGACGCCCCAACCAATGCGTGATGCAGATATAAGAGACCAAATCCATCTGAGTGTTGAGCGTTGGCCCCCTCAAAGACATATAGGCGTGACCACTGCTAAGCGGAGTGGTCAGGTGGTAAATTCTATGCTCATCCAATGCAGGTGGCGTCTTCCCGCTTGCTAACACTCGGAACATCCCCGTTTTCAAGGTCATATCCAGGTGCAAATCAATGTTCTCCGGGGGAGGGCTTCGATCTGGGTACAAGGAACGGGCTTGAAACTTATCGTACTCAACCAAGAAGTCCGTATCGTGTTCGATCACAACCGGTGCTCTTGAGTTCGCCACGACAGTGACTTCAGGCGGTCCCTTTTCTTCAGCCCCCCCCACAGTCGATTCATTGGCCTCATCCACCAGCAACGTCATTTTGTCCATTGCCGGCCAAATGATCTCCAGGGCTTGCTCTACTGACAGTTCCGGTGCCGTCGACACGAAATTCAGCAGCATTGACACCGCCGATTTGTTAATTTTTGGTAAAAGCGGGGGAGCCATCACTTTAATAACGTCAGCAGGGAAGCCCTGCTTGGTTAAATACGCCCCTAAAATCGCGTTTGCGCAGCCAATTTTATCAACACTCATGTCTGTCACCCTCACCTGTGCATATGCTGAGCACAACCTGTTTAAAAGCTGTTCGTAAGCTGTTGCTATCTACAATTTCAGCCTCATTAGAGGCTTTACGGCATAGTAGATAAGAGACCACGGCATAGTAGATAGCATATCACGGCATATAACATAGAGCATCACGGCATAGTAGATAGGAGAACACGGCATAGTAGATAGGAGAACACGGCATATAACATACGAGTTAACGGCATATAACATAGAGCAAAAAAAATCTAATTACATCATGATGTTATGCCAACCCCCATCTTTAAAGATCTTAAACAGATCAAAGATATTAAAAGATCACTAGATCAAGAGATCATAAAGAAAGAGATCAATGATCTATAATAAGGTGCTATCGTTCTCTTCTCGATGGAGTCATTTTTCGGACTCAGAATCGGGTTGCAGCCCCCAAGCGAGCTAAAATTAGCCCCTATACAGCGCTCTGGTGGAGGGTTGGGCCTGAGGCAATGCCTTGGCATACCCCGGCTACGAACGCCCTAAAAACCGCCATTCCTGCGATTTTATGGATAGGTGCAAATCTGCTTAAAAAACAGTCCCATCCTATTGGATCCACCAAATGGATCCACTGGATCTATGGTTGATCCGTTTTTTAACAGGCCTTGTTTATCTCATCTCATCAATAACCAATTGCTAATCGTTGAGTTAAAACCACCCGAAATGGATCCAAGACACGTAAATCCAATACTCTGGGTTCGATCCTTGACAGGGTATGACAAAGCTCGACGATCTGGAGCGACAAAAACAGGCGCCCTAAGTTCAAAACTTGGTCTCATTCAGCATTCGTAAGATCCGATGGGGTTAACATACAACTTTCGGTGCGGAGGCATGTTATGAGAAACGTAGCAAGGAAAGGCGATCCCACCAGCACTGGTGGCGAGATCCAAGACGGGGACAGCAGCTGGATCAGCGAAGGCTCCCCAACCACATATATCGGGATGATGGCGAACTGCCCTGCTTGCAAAGTCGGACAGGGCCCTATCGTCGCCGTTGGCCCCCGCTCCATCATCGGCCCGGGCGGGCCGGTAGCGCTGCAGGGTGATTATGTCGCCTGCAGCTGTCCACCAATGAGCAACACCATACTCCCCGCCCAGGGGACGACCGTCGGCGACAATCAAGGGCCCCGAGCGGGAGCAGCCAGCGTCCCCGCAGAACCATCGGCACCAGCTCCCACCAGTTCGCCGGCGACCCCTCTTGTCCCGCTGGTTGACCCCACGGAACATCGGATCGGCATCTTCTTTGATGGCACCCAGAACAACCGGTACAACAGCAAGCTCAGGGAGCAGTGTGAAGAGGCAAGCACCGCGGCCTGCCAATCAATAGAGAAGCTGATAGGCAAGGGATCGTCATACGACGGCGGCGCCACCAACGTAGCCCGTCTGCATCAGGTCTATAGCGGCTCAGCAATCTACATCGAGGGGATCGGCACCAGTACCGGCAAAGCCGACTCGAATTTAGACATGGCCTTCGGCACTGGCGCAACTGGCGTCATATCCAGGTCAGAGGAAGGCCTGGCCAAGATCAGCACCATGATCGCCGGCCTCTCGTCCGGCCCGGTGGCGGTGGATGTTTTCGGCTTTAGCCGGGGTGCTGCCGCAGCTCGGCACTTCGTCAACATCCTTCTGGAATCCAACCAGGGGCGCGAGGTGCGCGTCGCCTTCGTCGGCCTCTTCGATACCGTGGCAGCAATTGGCCTGGACACCACTGATGACGACAATGCGCCGGTTCGCCTCTACATTGCCCCAGGGGCGGCGGAGAGGGTTGTCCAGTTGGCAGCCAAGGACGAGTACCGGCTCAACTTTGCGCTTAACTCTGTACAGCCAGAGCACACGGAACTCACGCTTTTCGGTACCCATAGCGATATTGGTGGCGGCTACCTGGCCCAAGTCGAAAAGACGCCGATCATGCGCCCCCTCGATGCCGTCCTAAAGTTTGGGGACGATGTGGCCTACAAGAGATTCGAGGCAGCAGCCAATGCTAGGCTCCAAGATGCTGCTGCCCAATACATGGAGTACGTGAAAGACAGCAGCCAGATCAAGCCGACCATCGGCACTTTCTCCGTTGTCTCCAAGAGCGATGCGCCAATGGTGGGCTATGTAGCCAATGCGATCATGACTCGCACAGTCAAACCGGATCTGCAGCTTCTTGCCGGCCACCTCATGCAGACCATAGCGCAGGAGAGCGGAGCGCCGCTTTCCCCTCTATCAGACCCGGTACCTGGGGAACTGGCCTTTCTGTTCAGCAAGTACCTTGATCTGTGGCATGGGAGCGGTGACATCACCCTATCCAAGGAACAAACCGAGCTGCTGATGACGGAGTATGTTCACTGCTCCGATAACTGGACGCCGGTCGGCCCCCTCTACGTGAACGCCCCCGCCCCTGGCCGGGTTCGTCGCATCTACCAGCAATCACCGGGGAAGTGACACGATGAAGCGAATAGCGATTGCCATAGCCCTTTCCATCACGCTGGTGGCTTGTGGAGATGCCCAGGAGAAGCAGCAGCACCGCAAGCCTCCAGAAGAACAGGTGATCAGTGAGCCAGCCCATGGGCTTGGAGTCCTGTTTGGGAAGCCAGACCCCAACTACACTCCACCTGGCACACCAGTTGATAGTCCGGGCTTTAAGGTGACTCTCCCAGAGGATCGCTGGGAAGATACCACTATCAGCAAACAAGAGGGCAAGCCAAGCGAGGCTGCTGGTGTAGATAAATGAGAGCTCGCGGGCGGATACTGGTGACACCTGAGCGGCAAGCTGCAATGATGAACTAATCAATCAACACGGAGGGCAAGCAATGTCCTTTACTGCGATCACCCTTGAGGCCGCCCAGGCCATTGAACCAACTGAACTGTCCGGCGTCATAGACGGGATACCGGTCAATCCTGCCGATCCACCAGCCAGAGACATCAAGAATGACGAGCGCGAAACCGAAGAGCTGATACTTTGGTGGCGCCAGCCGTACTTGCAATGGAACAAAAGAGGGCACTGGGAGATTAGATGCCTCGATGGCGGCGCATGGGACCGTCCCACGTTCATAGGCAGCCATGATGAGCTGGCCGGAGCCATCGAGCTGGCCAAGAAGCCTACCCGCGCGTATGCCATATGGGAGCGGCAGGCCATGGAGAACGGCGAAGCCCTAATGAGAACGCTGGGGCTTGATGAATGAGAAAAGGGCGTCTTTGTGGCGCCCATGTCTCACCGCTCGCGGCATCCTGCCCATTCAGGGGCTCAAACCGAGACCCACAACAACCTCAGTTCTGTTCAGCCTCCTGTTTTTCCTCTTACTTGTCGTGGTTGTCCAGGGGCTGCCACATCATGGCACCAGCGGCCTCGTTACAAGCGATGGCTTGCCACTGCTGGCCAGCCTCATCAACAGCGACACAGCCCGCGACCCAATGAGCAGGATCACGCAACTCGTTCACCCAACCCTGCACCTCGCCTCGATAGACCACAACCACGCCGCCACGGCCTGTATAGCCCTGCTCCTGCCGCCATTGAGTGGCCAGCTTGCTATCTGATGGCATCGTTATTCCATCCGAACTACTTCTACCGGTTTGCCGCGCAGCTTTCTGGCCGCTTTGGCGGCTTCCTCGGCGGTAATCCCCTCCACTAGGTAATGACCACCGCCGCGACTAGGGGTCGTCTCCCCCAGTTGCGCCATCGAATCACCCAACTCCAGCTGAATGCGCTCAGAGACCCAGCCATGGAGGCGCGGATAAACCGCAACCCGGCAAGCGCTGGCCTCGGTCACCGCCTTCTCGACATGTTCAGAAAATACCTTGGCCATCACTACTCCTTTGGTCTAACTCGTCCGCATCGGCGTAGGAGTACATATTCGTGATCAATTAGCTCTGATTCTCATCATCCAACCCGGAAGCGGTATATCCAACCATCGCGTTTTGGTAACGAACCGCAGCGATATGAATACGGACGGAAGACAAAAGCCCCGCCGCGGCAACGACTGCAGACAGCCATGGATTTGACCCATAGTTTGCTAGACCAAGAACCAGAAGCATGATGCTGATGCCGATCATGTGGCTGGCAGTTACAATGCCATGGGCTCGAAGTCTGGCAATCATTCTGTTCATTTGTGGCGTTTGTTCCTCGTAAAAATCAAGCGCTGAAGCGGTTCAGAAGCTGGAGGCGACCCAATAATCTCTGAGCTTTGCTATCCTGGCTCTGAGAGGAGTCATCCAGTTCTATATTATTCTTATCAAAAAGCGCTCTCAAGCTGGCTATGCCTCTCTGGGAGGCTTCATATCGAGACCGCCTCAGGATTTCCCTTACTTCACGGACAACAACCTTACACTCGTGCTCATCAAGCCAGCCGATGCCCCGACGAGTATATGGCAGGCTAAGAAGGTGCTGCATCCATGCATAGGCTTCGTGCTTATTCATTCTGCCGGAGTCGACCAGGGTGTTGATGCTGGCATGCGCCTCGCGTCTAGCCAATCGGGTATCTCTGTTGGCAACAGAACCGATCGCGATGTCAGTCCCTTCTCTGCAGCTAATGTAGCTATCGCAGGCATCACGGTTGCAACGGTAGATCATCGTTTTAGCCGGAGCGGCAGGATACACCACCTGTTTGCTGACGAGCTCCAGAGGAGAGCCACAAAACCGGCAGTCCTTTGGATGAAAATGACTATATGCTGTGTTGCGAGCCATATGCACAATCCTGATGAGAGGGTTGTAGCCATTGTCTCGTGGTACTCAGGAATGCAAGTTTGAGTTGCAGCCAGGCCGGCTGTGATAACTCATACTAGGCATGGGTAAGGGGGTCTACACCTGGGTGTGAAGTTGGGAGTGCAAAACAATCTCGGGTTTAGCCCAAAAATACCCCTGCTGCAGATTGAATCCGAGTATTTGAGATGAGATCGCTTGGTTGTAGGTTTCGATGCGTTCAGCGATGATGGGGATCCCCTTCTTCATACAGGCATCAATCCCTTCCAGCATAGAGGGGGGGTAGCCGTGCGTTTGCCCACACTCAAACTTCACTATGTCCCATTCAAAATCATGCAGTCGTGTAAGCGTGGAGTATTTCGTGCCGAAATCATCCATGACAAGTTCGACACCCATCGATCTAAGGCTATCCCATCGTTTTTGGAGCGTAGAGGCTGTGACCAGCTCGGTGACTTCTACCAAAATGTGGTGCTTGCGGGCCAGCTTGAGGATCAGAGTGCGCCATTGATGGAACTGGTGCTCAATTGCCAAGGTATGCTCACTCACATTGACCAGTAGTTTTAATTCTCCCTTAAGGAGCTGGTCTGCGAGCTCGAGAACGGCTTTATCGATGTCGAACCAAGAGTGGTAATCGGAGGTAGGAGGGGAGAACCTTGATAGGCCACTATTTCTCGCAAGCAACTCATAGGCATGAATCGCCTGCTTCTCTGTGTCGAACACTGGTTGCCTAGCAATGAGCATTAACTTTGGTCCCCTCTGAAATTGCCGCGAGAGAGTCTACCCCTCTGACGCCGAGTAAATCCTATGGTGAAATCGTGACCTATTTCTGGTGTTAGTTATCCACAGAATTGCTGGATAAGTATCCTGCGAACGTGTGGACAGTTCGCTGCAGCCATTGCCAGGACTGCATTACTGGCAGCACTTAGCTGCAGCGCCGTTGATATGGGTTATCTAGCACCAGGGAAGCCGGTAAGAGGCCAGGTCATGACATCCGCAAGCAGGTCTTCATATTCAGATTGTGCTGCCCGGCCAAGAGCTATTTGCAGCTTGATTAGGTTGGTAGCCAAAGCCGTGAAACCAACCACCTCGGTGCAACAGCTTTCGCCATTACGCGCCGCGGATAAAATGTCAAAGGAGTGATTGAAATCGGGCAGCCTGGCAGCGTCATGAATGGCATCGTAGATCAAAGCCAGCCGCGATATGGACTCAAAGGCCAGTTCCGGAAATGCATCCAGAGTTGAGCCTATGTTGTGGCCAAAATATGGTGCAATGACGGAACCGGCCTGGCAGGACAAGTCACTCGAGATTTTCTCGATTCTTTCCAGCATTGAATTCAGAAACTCCTGGGAATACCCAGCCCCCTGATCACCCAGTTGTTGCAACACGTCGTTCTTGATTTGCTCCTCAATGGACATCAGGATCAGTTGATACGAGGCGTGAACTGCTCGTACACAAGCAGTCAGTGGTCTGTGAGGAATGAGTTCCTTATGCCAGGTGGCCAAGGGATGGGACTTCAGTTCCGCATCGTCTGCGTCAGAGTAGGAGTAAGTTACGAGCGGCCGGCCATCGAGGTATATGATGTTGTGCACCATGACGACAAAGCCGTTCTTAGTAAGCCACAGGGAACCAGCTCTGACCCTTGAATCCCCCTGGTCAGTGGTGTTGGGTAGTGCGTGTATTGCGGTCATTTATTCCTCTCAACATTAGTGAATAGTAAGGCTGCGATGGTGCAGTTCGCTGGAGTCGATCAAGTATCGATGCCGGTATAGCTCGCTGGCCTGTTGGTTCAACGGCACCAATACCCACTCCACGTCTGAATGACAGATAATGGAGAAACAGTGGTCGTTGATAATGAAAATATCACCTGGGAAGTGCCGGCATTTTGATAGGAAATCATCACGCTGAGCCAACGTCAGTGGCTTGCACTCTGCGTAGTTCAGAATTTTTTCCCGTTCGCTAACCTGCACCGGCAGGTCTATGGTGGTGGCGATTGCTTTGCTGAAGTCCATAGGGTCCCCCCATTGTTTTTGATAAGTTGGTGACAGGATAAAGTGCTTTTTTGCAATGCAAGGGGGGCCCCCCGGGCGGCAAGCACCTGGACAGCTTCAAAAAGATTTGGTGAGTGCACCGGACCTATGTGGTGGCCGGTGCCTGGGATTGTGTGATTGATGGGAAGAGCGGGGAGGGGGGGGAGTCAAATTCATCCTGCCGGCGGTTCTCGGCGAACGGGATGCTATAGGGACTTCAGTAACAGTCCACGGAGAAAGTCCTGCTGTGAGATAGAGCAGGCTTTGAACCCGCGAAACACACCACTATCGACAAGGATTTCGTCATAACGCCCTGCGGTATCTCTATAAATCAGACGTCGCTTTCCAATTCCGTCGACCAACCCATCAACTAAGCGCACTACCTGTTCGGCGCTGTTGGTGATAGTTGCGCCGCGGTCAAGATCCAGAAGGATCAGCATGGTCTCGTCCTGGTACACAATGTCAAACCCGGGTGTTTGCAAAGCGTTTGCTCCCTATACCTCTGTTGAACCTACCCAGGCATCGCCAAGGTATGCATTCGCTCCCTGAAGCCGCTCCAGGGGGATATCGAGAGCACACAGGCTTTCATGTGTCCAACCTTCCGCCGGAGGGGAGTATTCAAAGATGACTACGGCCTTGTCGAACAGGTCGACGATCTGCAACTGACAGTGAATTAATGAGGGGGTCAGAATCACGCATTCACCAGGTAAAACATCAGTGATGAACTTCATGGCAAATCTATTCTCCCTGATTAACTCTGTTCATCTACAAGAACGGCGTGAATGGTGTTGTGCGGCATTGCTTTTTTGATCACTCCAGCCCTTTCAATTTCATTCACCAATTCGTCGCAAATGAGATGCTGCTCGCTTTTCTGATATGGCTTATGGGGGGAGGACAGGTACCACCCCGTCCCCCGGTTGGCAAGTTTCCATCCGGCACGCAGAAGCTCGATAATGTCGCGCACTTCCATATCTGTTCCCCAGTTTACTTCTCTATGTTGATCGCTGCCAAAAGCTTGTTCACCCTAACCATGTCTTCGTCGCTATGAGTAGGCCCGCTGTGGTACAAGCGACCGCACTCTTGGCATTCGAAGAGAAACCCGCCAGCCAGCGGTTCGCTGGTGAAAGACACGTCTGAATGGCATTCGCAACACAGATGCAGACCATCAGTGTCGACAATGGTCTGAACAGATTCATAATGGTCAACATTCGGTGCAAGGCAGTGCTTATCGGGGTCTGACGCTCAGTGGAACGAAAACTCACGTTAAGGGATTTTGGTCATGAGATTATCAAAAAGGATCTTCACCTAGATCCTTTTAAATTAAAAATGAAGTTTTAAATCAATCTAAAGTATATATGAGTAAACTTGGTCTGACAGTTACCAATGCTTAATCAGTGAGGCACCTATCTCAGCGATCTGTCTATTTCGTTCATCCATAGTTGCCTGACTCCCCGTCGTGTAGATAACTACGATACGGGAGGGCTTACCATCTGGCCCCAGTGCTGCAATGATACCGCGAGACCCACGCTCACCGGCTCCAGATTTATCAGCAATAAACCAGCCAGCCGGAAGGGCCGAGCGCAGAAGTGGTCCTGCAACTTTATCCGCCTCCATCCAGTCTATTAATTGTTGCCGGGAAGCTAGAGTAAGTAGTTCGCCAGTTAATAGTTTGCGCAACGTTGTTGCCATTGCTGCAGGCATCGTGGTGTCACGCTCGTCGTTTGGTATGGCTTCATTCAGCTCCGGTTCCCAACGATCAAGGCGAGTTACATGATCCCCCATGTTGTGCAAAAAAGCGGTTAGCTCCTTCGGTCCTCCGATCGTTGTCAGAAGTAAGTTGGCAGCAGTGTTATCACTCATGGTTATGGCAGCACTGCATAATTCTCTTACTGTCATGCCATCCGTAAGATGCTTTTCTGTGACTGGTGAGTACTCAACCAAGTCATTCTGAGAATAGTGTATGCGGCGACCGAGTTGCTCTTGCCCGGCGTCAACACGGGATAATACCGCACCACATAGCAGAACTTTAAAAGTGCTCATCATTGGAAAACGTTCTTCGGGGCGAAAACTCTCAAGGATCTTACCGCTGTTGAGATCCAGTTCGATGTAACCCACTCGTGCACCCAACTGATCTTCAGCATCTTTTACTTTCACCAGCGTTTCTGGGTGAGCAAAAACAGGAAGGCAAAATGCCGCAAAAAAGGGAATAAGGGCGACACGAAAATGTTGAATACTCATACTCTTCCTTTTTCAATATTATTGAAGCATTTACCAGGGTTATTGTCTCATGAGCGGATACATATTTGAATGTATTTAGAAAAATAAACAAATAGGGGTTCCGCGCACATTTCCCCGAAAAGTGCCACCTGACGTCTAAGAAACCATTATTATCATGACATTAACCTATAAAAATAGGCGTATCACGAGGCCCTTTCGTCTTCAAGAATTTTATAAACCGTGGAGCGGGCAATACTGAGCTGATGAGCAATTTCCGTTGCACCAGTGCCCTTCTGATGAAGCGTCAGCACGACGTTCCTGTTCACGGTACGCCTGCGGCCAAATTTGATTCCTTTCAGCTTTGCTTCCTGTCGGCCCTCATTCGTGCGTTCTAGGATCCTCCGGCGTTCAGCCTGTGCCACAGCCGACAGGATGGTGACCACCATTTGCCCCATATCACCGTCGGTACTGATCCCGTCATCAATGAACCGGACTGCCACGCCCTGAGCGTCAAATTCCTTTATCAGTTGGATCATATCGGCAGTGTCGCGGCCAAGACGGTCGAGCTTCTTAACCAGAATGACATCACCTTCCTCCACCTTCATCCTCAGCAAATCCAGCCCTTCCCGGTCTGTTGAACTGCCGGATGCCTTATCGGTAAATATACGGTTTGCTTTCACACCTGCGTCTTTGAGTGCTCTGACCTGAAGATCAAGAGACTGCTGACTGGTTGAGACCCGAGCGTAACCAAAAAGTCGCATAAAAATGTACCTTAAATCGAATATCGGACAACTCATGTCTATTATTACAAATTTACGATTTAATAGACATATTAATGTAACAGTTTTACGATGTCCGATAATTTATAACATTTCGTACGGTTGGAAAAATGTTACTAAATGCCCGTCAGGCAGGGAGGCCGATATGCCCGTTGACTTTCTGACCACTGAGCAGACTGAAAGCTATGGCAGATTCACCGGTGAACCGGATGAGCTTCAGCTGGCACGATATTTTCACCTTGATGAAGCAGACAAGGAATTTATCGGAAAAAGCAGAGGTGATCACAACCGTCTGGGCATTGCCCTGCAAATTGGATGTGTCCGTTTTCTGGGCACCTTCCTCACCGATATGAATCATATTCCTTCCGGCGTCCGGCATTTTACCGCCAGACAGCTCGGGATTCGTGATATCACCGTTCTTGCAGAATACGGTCAGAGGGAAAATACCCGCCGTGAGCATGCAGCGCTGATACGTCAGCACTATCAGTATCGTGAATTTGCCTGGCCCTGGACATTTCGCCTTACCCGTCTTTTATATACCCGGAGCTGGATAAGCAACGAACGTCCTGGCCTGCTTTTCGATCTGGCGACAGGGTGGCTTATGCAACATCGTATTATTCTCCCCGGAGCCACTACGCTGACCCGGTTGATTTCAGAGGTAAGGGAAAAGGCGACGTTGCGCCTGTGGAACAAACTGGCACTGATACCGTCAGCCGAACAGCGTTCACAGCTGGAGATGCTGCTGGGGCCAACTGATTGCAGCCGCCTGTCTTTACTGGAATCACTGAAAAAGGGCCCTGTGACCATCAGTGGTCCGGCGTTTAATGAAGCAATTGAACGCTGGAAAACTCTGAACGATTTTGGCCTGCATGCTGAAAACCTGAGTACACTCCCGGCTGTGCGCCTGAAAAATCTCGCACGTTATGCTGGTATGACTTCGGTGTTCAATATTGCCAGGATGTCACCGCAGAAAAGGATGGCGGTTCTGGTTGCCTTTGTCCTTGCATGGGAAACGCTGGCGCTGGATGATGCATTGGACGTTCTGGACGCCATGCTGGCCGTTATCATCCGTGACGCCAGAAAGATTGGGCAGAAAAAACGGCTCCGCTCGCTGAAGGATCTGGATAAATCTGCATTGGCGCTCGCCAGCGCATGTTCGTACCTGCTGAAAGAAGAAACACCGGACGAATCGATTCGTGCTGAGGTGTTCAGCTACATCCCAAGGCAAAAGCTGGCTGAAATCATCACGCTTGTCCGTGAAATTGCCCGGCCCTCAGACGATAATTTTCATGAAGAAATGGTGGAGCAGTACGGGCGCGTTCGTCGTTTCCTGCCCCATCTGCTGAATACCGTTAAATTTTCATCCGCACCTGCCGGGGTTACCACTCTGAATGCCTGTGACTACCTCAGCCGGGAGTTCAGCTCACGGCGGCAGTTTTTTGACGACGCACCAACGGAAATTATCAGTCGGTCATGGAAACGGCTGGTGATTAACAAGGAAAAACATATCACCCGCAGGGGATACACGCTCTGCTTTCTCAGTAAACTGCAGGATAGTCTGAGGCGGAGGGATGTCTACGTTACCGGCAGTAACCGGTGGGGAGATCCTCGTGCAAGATTACTACAGGGTGCTGACTGGCAGGCAAACCGGATTAAGGTTTATCGTTCTTTGGGGCACCCGACAGACCCGCAGGAAGCAATAAAATCTCTGGGTCATCAGCTTGATAGTCGTTACAGACAGGTTGCTGCACGTCTTTGCGAAAATGAGGCTGTCGAACTCGATGTTTCTGGCCCGAAGCCCCGGTTGACAATTTCTCCCCTCGCCAGTCTTGATGAGCCGGACAGTCTGAAACGACTGAGCAAAATGATCAGTGATCTACTCCCTCCGGTGGATTTAACGGAGTTGCTGCTCGAAATTAACGCCCATACCGGATTTGCTGATGAGTTTTTCCATGCTAGTGAAGCCAGTGCCAGAGTTGATGATCTGCCCGTCAGCATCAGCGCCGTGCTGATGGCTGAAGCCTGCAATATCGGTCTGGAACCACTGATCAGATCAAATGTTCCTGCACTGACCCGACACCGGCTGAACTGGACAAAAGCGAACTATCTGCGGGCTGAAACTATCACCAGCGCTAATGCCAGACTGGTTGATTTTCAGGCAACGCTGCCACTGGCACAGATATGGGGTGGAGGAGAAGTGGCATCTGCAGATGGAATGCGCTTTGTTACGCCAGTCAGAACAATCAATGCCGGACCGAACCGCAAATACTTTGGTAATAACAGAGGGATCACCTGGTACAACTTTGTGTCCGATCAGTATTCCGGCTTTCATGGCATCGTTATACCGGGGACGCTGAGGGACTCTATCTTTGTGCTGGAAGGTCTTCTGGAACAGGAGACCGGGCTGAATCCAACCGAAATTATGACCGATACAGCAGGTGCCAGCGAACTTGTCTTTGGCCTTTTCTGGCTGCTGGGATACCAGTTTTCTCCACGCCTGGCTGATGCCGGTGCTTCGGTTTTCTGGCGAATGGACCATGATGCCGACTATGGCGTGCTGAATGATATTGCCAGAGGGCAATCAGATCCCCGAAAAATAGTCCTTCAGTGGGACGAAATGATCCGGACCGCTGGCTCCCTGAAGCTGGGCAAAGTACAGGTTTCAGTGCTGGTCCGTTCATTGCTGAAAAGTGAACGTCCTTCCGGACTGACTCAGGCAATCATTGAAGTGGGGCGCATCAACAAAACGCTGTATCTGCTTAATTATATTGATGATGAAGATTACCGCCGGCGCATTCTGACCCAGCTTAATCGGGGAGAAAGTCGCCATGCCGTTGCCAGAGCCATCTGTCACGGTCAAAAAGGTGAGATAAGAAAACGATATACCGACGGTCAGGAAGATCAACTGGGCACACTGGGGCTGGTCACTAACGCCGTCGTGTTATGGAACACTATTTATATGCAGGCAGCCCTGGATCATCTCCGGGCGCAGGGTGAAACACTGAATGATGAAGATATCGCACGCCTCTCCCCGCTTTGCCACGGACATATCAATATGCTCGGCCATTATTCCTTCACGCTGGCAGAACTGGTGACCAAAGGACATCTGAGACCATTAAAAGAGGCGTCAGAGGCAGAAAACGTTGCTTAACGTGAGTTTTCGTTCCACTGAGCGTCAGACCCCTTATCCGTTTCAGCAGTCATGATATTCCCCTCATTAAATCAGCCCGAGGCGCTCGAGCTCTGCACGGAGGTCAGGGGCAAGGCCGTCAGGCTTAAAAGTCCTCCACCCCCCGCCAGAAATTTCGTGAACTTGCCGCTGAGTCCCTGTTTGAGTTATCCAGATTTGTCCATGTTCCTTAGCGGCATTAATTGCTGCATCACGGGTTCGGTGGCTTTTTATATCACGGTCTTTGCCTGCTCGCAGGCTGTAAAACGGAGCGTTCTTTGTGGCCATTCAGATACCACCTTCTTCAACTACCGGGCGCTTTGTCGGATCTAGCCAAGCCAGAGCTTCATTCTTGCATTCTTCGCGAGACGCGCTGTACCCGGCCTGCACCATGACCCGTCCATACTCAGCTGCCAGGTATTCATAAGCATCGGCCATGTCAGTCAGGGTCTGGGCTGCGTCGACATTTCCGGAATGGTACAGACCCTTTGCTTGCATTCGTACTTTGGGAATTCCTTTGATGCTCATGATGTTCTCTCTTTGGTCGGATAGATAATATTTCGATTAGTTGAATGTACCATATTGCTGAATGACGCAACTCCTGGTGCGCTCCCGGCTTGGTTAATCTAGGAATGACAGGTCGCAATCACGAATGAGGATCTGCTGTCGTGATCATGTCGGGGGGGGGGAGTAAGGATAGTTGGGGGGGGGCCACTAATGGGTGGCCATCCTAAAGTCTCGGTGGCGCGAGCCCCTACGATGGGGGCTTTGCGCTGCGCTGGGACACGCCAGAGCACGCAGCTCCGATGTCAACAATTAATAGCGAGCGGCGAATTCCTGGCCCTTTCTATGTCGGTAAATTTCCCGGGCCCGCTTATTGATTTCTCCGTTGTGTGACAAGCTCGCCAAGATCCCAACCGCAGCTATTAGCCACGGAATTGACCAGAGAGAAAAGTATCCAACGAAATCTTCATGTTGCCAAACATCATCCAAGCCACAGGCAAGACGAACTATGGCCGCAGCCATACAGATAGAGATGGTAATGACCCACCCGGGAATCACATCTACATGCGCTTTCGCGATGTCTTTACTCGTTGGTCCATGTCTCATGATCTCCGACCTCTTCTAGGCTGATTTCGATGGGATGAACCTACCATGATGCTGGACAACGCAACCCCAAGAGGTCTAGCAAGAAGGGGGGGCTGGTGGACCATCCCTGGCTCTCTCAGTTGATGGATCACCGGCAGTTATGTGAGAAACTCGATGAGTTGTGGGCCGCTGATGATAGTGACAGGGGATCCCTTGACCGCGTGCCAAGCTGATTTCGGCGTTCGTCCAGTGTGAATGAACAGGCCTTTACATTCCTGCTGCCGGCATTGCTCAGCAAATGCTCTCACATGGTCTGTGCTGATGAATTTTTGGTAGCGTTTTGCCTGGATTAGTACCAGTTCACCGCTTATGACCGCCTTTCCATCAACCCCCCCATCTCGGGAATAGCTTTTGTTTCGGATGATCATCATTCCCTTCAGTTCCAATGCGCTCAGAATGAGCTCCTCAAATGTGTATGGGTCGATCTTGCGGAGGTAGGCTATCTGGGCCTGCCACGTCGATAATCCCCGAATTTTTGCCAGTACAGAACCCGATTGCTCTATCCGTACCTCATGTCTTCCTTTTTTACCCCTTGGCCTGCGGGTTGGGTTTACAAATGCGAGCATGACGAGCAGTACAAGTAGAACCAGAATCGGCCAGGCCTGCAGGTGTAGAAGAAGAGAGGAAAGCGGCTCAGTGAATGAGGGTAGGGAAGGAAGAACAATCATGGTAACACCATTGGTGGGTGGTTGACGAAAGGCAGGCCCCCCCCTATCAAGCACCGTATGTGAGAAGAAGGCGGGGCATTTTGCCCCGCAGTGAGTTTCGGATCGCGCTATTCGCCGGCGTCCAGGATTTGGTAGGTACCGATGGCGGCCAACTCTTGCTCTAGGGAAGGTGCGAATAAGTCATATGGCACGAGAGCATTTACTGGTAACCCATTGATATTAAATGACTAAAATTTTCATTTTTTGTTCGTGGGATACTTGTTCGCACTTTCCCTAGTTGCTCTAGCCGCAGAAGGGCATCCGAGTCGTTCCCTGCATGCTGATGATCAAGGCACGTAGATATTCGGTCCCAGACAAACAACAACTCTTTCATGCTGAGGGATGATTCGTGGCTATCAGCAAGCAACTCCAATGCTTGCGATGTCTCCAGACTGCTCACCCTGGATAGGATGGCTACGACCTGGGATCTGGTCATGGGTACCTCCATTACAGATGCTTTTTGAAGAACCTTACAGCCAACCAGAGGGATACAGAGGACAGCACTGCACTCGGTACCAATATCCAGTTGGGGTGGATTGTGAATGGAATGGCCAAGTACAGCCCCCACCCACACCACATGCACGGTAAAATCATACGCTTGGCGTAGTGGTGCCTTAACCCAGACTCCCGGGCACCTCCGTATTTGCGTAGATCCCTGAGCATCAACCCATCAAAGAAGGCCACAAACATGAATAGCCCATACAGTGGCAACGTAAACAGCAAGATCACCGCACGGATTAGGCAGACGATTGTGATGTAGATGGCCGCGAGCAGGTACTGTTCGAAAACAGCAATCGAAGCAGACCAAGAGGTGAGCCATCGGTACCTCGCGGGGTCTAAAACATCGGGGCCCATAGGGGAACCGGTTACGGCCTGTGTGATGTAATGGATAGCCTCAGTCGGTGTCCAACCAAACAGCGCTGCATTAACGAAGTCTTCATTCAGATATCCCGCCTCATCGATCACCATTTTGAGGGCGTGCTGGGCTCCTTGCTCAGGCCAGAACCATATCATGCCGCACCATTCAATAATGACGCCGGTGACGGTGGCCCCTACCACCATTCCGATGGAGATGATGACAAACGAGAGGATATCGATCCGTTCATTCGGTGTGGCCATCAGGCAACCCTCGCAGCCAGTTCATCGGGGAGGCCAGCTGCAGTCTGACCAAACGGGTTATTGGCCGCGGTTGGCCTGTCTATGCTCTTCCAGGATCTCAAGTTGTTATACCAGCTATCCGAGGTCTGATAGTTCGATTCCATCAATGCACAGATCTCTTCCACGTCTTTCGGGATCGGTATGTTGTCTTTCTTGTCATCCATCAGCGGGAAACGCAGCTTGTAGAGCTTGGCGCCATCGAGTAGAGCGAAGGCCTGCCCCTTGGGCAGGCGAATAATGTCGGAGGGTTGTAGTAGTGGAACCTGGCGTGTAGCGATGGTGTCCGAGTTGTTCGACTCGAAGTGAATGGTACTGGTCACGTCGGAGTTATCACGTGCAGAGCTCAATGCGCCCAACTCGCTGATCGTGACCTCTGGCAACTGGTTGGTGAGAAGCTCAGCTGTTTCTATTGTCTTGACACGCAGCATGATGATCGCATTGAAGTTTGACAGCATTTGCTGGGCTTTGGCAGCATCGCCTAGTTTGGCCTCTAGGTCGAACACTGACTGGGTGTAGGCTGTAAACCTCACGCCAGAGCCACCGGACTTGTTGAGAATCGGGATAGCGAAGTCTGTCGCCAATTCATTGAATTCATCGCAGTGGAGGTAAACCTTCGGCAACACGCCATTTTTTGCGTCCACAAGCCCCTTCTCCATCCCGTATTTATACAGATAGCCACAGGTAGAGAGCAGGTCGGACAGCATGGAACCGCCAATGGCTTCAGCTACGGTCTTATCTGTCATGGCATCCAAACCGATATAGACCACTGCCTTTTGCCGCATGATGGTCATCCAGTCGATGATGGGTCGAGAGTCTTTAGCGTCGTATGTTGGGGCCACCAGCTCAACCAGCCGGCCAGATGTGACCTTCTCTACGAACGGCAGCAAGGATGCAGTCAGCTTGTCAAAGTAGGTCTTGTCGTACTGAATTGCGGATAGCAGGGCCAGCAGCACAGGATCAAAGATACGTTTCCCCTTTATGTAGGCTTCCAGGGCTGCTGTTCGCTTGGTCCGGCTTTGCATGTGCCGGGGTGGAGCCTTCATGTTCAACTCAATAGTGCTCACATCCTCACGCCAGCGAGCAATCCGGTGCTTCTCGAAGTAATACTCGCTGTAGTCGTTGAATAGCGGCTCCATGTCAGCAATATCGCCTTGGATCTGCACATAACTCGGCCGACTACCCATTGCAACCCTGGCTTGTGCAACGATGTTTACGAATCGCCAAGAGAACTCCGCAAATGCAGCACTGTTTCCCTCACTGGCTAGTTGGCTGGTGGCTCGGGTGGCCACTTCTGAAATCCTGGCGAATGAGCCCACGGCGTTATAGCGGCAGCTGATGTCGGGGAACCCTAAGTGGAAGATGTAGAACGGGCGGTTATGCCTCTTGGCTTCCGTATAGAGGCGCTTAAGGATGCCTGCGTCAGATTTGGGGTCCATGAAGACCGTGCAGCCGTCGCCGCGGGCAATATCTGATGCGACATATATCTCGGCGGCTCGGGTTTTCCCTACACGCGTTGTACCAATCACGATTTTGTGAGCAACCCGTTCTCCAAGGTCTTCGTAGACATCCCTTTCATGAGGCTCAACTGCATGCATGATCGGCGATCCCCCAACGGGGGGGAGGGGGCGGACAGGGTTCCATGGACTGTCTTTGCGAAGCGCTTTGGCGATCGACTCTGCCAACAGCCCTTTCCCCTCCAAGGTAATTTCTGCCCGGCGGGCCAGCTTACTTAGATTGCTGGGCTCCAGGTACTTCATCGCCTTGATGGATTGCGCCTCAATCATCCGTTGTGTGTGAATGGGCTTCCACTCAAAACCGCGGCCGATCCAGTTGAGACGTTGCGAACATGGAACGTCCTGGGGCTTCATCTCGTAGTAACTGAGGCGCGTAAGGTTGCGATGATACTTGCTGACGGTCCATCCGTCGTGAAACCTGCTGAGGGCCCCGGCCGCCAATATGCTGCCACAGGCATAGCTGACCGATGGCGTCATCATGAGAGTGTGAGGCGCCCACATGCACAGTGCTGCTCCCCCGGACATGATCGCAGAGCTATAGAGCTCAACAGGCGGGCGTAGCAGGGATTCGATTTCAAATTTGGCAGTCATGGATGCATTCCATATATGAGATATCGGGGGAGGGGATCCCGCCGGTGAGCAAGGGGCTCCGGCATGGTGGCGGCAGATGGGGGGTTGCCATCTCGGACTAGCTACTGAAAAAAACCAGACTTGGTGATCATAAGCGGGTAGCCTGGGGCGCCTAGCTGATCGGCCAGTGCATCAGCATTCATTGGCCAGAGTTGCATGGGAGCCACCAGCTTTTGCATGTACTCCCACTCTGTTTGGTTCCTTACCTTCGTCAACACACCTGACGAACCATACTGCTCCAACACCTTTCGGTTTGCCTGGAACCAGCGAATGCTGTACTCGTCGGTGCCGATGACGAACAGTGGTTGGGGGAGGTCCGGCAACTCTTTGATCATCTGGGTACCGGGAAGAACTACCGGCTTTATGAGTTTTGGTTCAATAGGGAAGATCCTTGGCAGTGCTGCAGATGAGGGTTTGAAATTCTCCATGGCAGTTTTGAGGTTAGACTTGATTTGATCCAGAGAGTCCGGTTTCTTCAAGTCGGAGTAAAACTGATCATCAACCCAATTCTTGATAGGGAAGGCACTCTCATTCTGGTAGATCACAACCCCTGGAGATGGCACCTCTGCATGTGCACTGCCAGCGATCATCGCCAGCATGATCCCCACAACGGTTATTGCATGGTTTGCTTTACATATTGCCATTGTTTATACACCGAATTGCGATAGGCTGCGGCTTTCGCCGCATCCTTTGGATTGTGATACTGGCCGGTTGCCTGCCACCAGTTTCGGGATTTTTGGTAATGCTCTGATAGGTACTCAGCAGCCGCGTTGAGGTTCGTCCATGGATCCGTGGCCGCCCAAAGGTCACCGCCAAACCTTCCAGAGTGCCAACGCCAATTCACCTGGGCAATGCCGATGTCTACGGATCGGTGTCCCTGGTCAATTAGCTGTTTGCAAAACTGATACAGCGCAACGCGAGTTTTGAACCTATACCCTTTCCCCTTGAAGTTTGCCGTCCATGGCCAAGGCACGATCCGCCCCTTGTTTGTCGACAACTTGCTTTCGGCCAATGAGATTGAATACAGAAGATCCGCCGGCACACGCTTAATCATGGCTACTTCATAGTAGGCTGGTGGAATTGGAGCTACTTGGGGCTTTGTTCCCTTTACCAGTTTCGTTGCATGGCGGCCTTGAACATCGGTTGAGGCGCTACCCTGTGAGGGGCTGGCAAAGGTGAGTATGGCCAGCATGACTGTTGCACTGATCGTCCTAGTCCTCATGGCTTCAACTCAACCGTGTTGTTGAGTTGGACCCTATATGCCACCGGCAACCCTGGGGCGGGTTTAAGGCGAGCGTAGTATCCACTGTCATAGTTTACGGTCGCTTTACCATCAGCCAGCATCTGAGTTGAGATCCCGACAGCACGAGAGAAGGACAACAGATTTTCATCGGATCTGGCGTTGATGACGAAAAGATCAAGGCGGTTGAGCTTGCTCGAACGGGTGGCAAGATTCTTGATGAATCCGGTGCACCTGACATCGCAGTTTTCTGCGTCAGCATAGGCAACTGTTCTCGTGTCTTTGATCGGTACCGCTACACTGTTGTTGCTTAAGCCCGCGGCCTTGGCGCTGTCCACCCCAGATTCAGCATTACGTTTGGCCCAAGCTCTTCTCTCCAAATCAGACATCCAAACCGGGTGGTTCGGGATCAGCGTCTTAATGTATTGATTAACTGCTTCATCAAACTGAACCTCCCTTGCCAGGCGGGCGCGTTCCATTTCGACTGAAAGCTTGGCATATCGGGTGCGATCATAATCAGTCTTGGCGTTGATCCCCATGACCATGGGTGGAGTCAGTTCTGGCTTATTGGCGTAATAGGCAGCATTCGGTCCGGTGGACATCAACTCCTTGTACTCCATCCATTCTGATTGTTTCATCCCCCAAGCCTTTGATTGCCGCAGATCCTCATTCGTCCACTGCAGATACGACGGCACTTCGTTAACTGCAGGCACGGAATCCCGCTGTGTTGTAGATTGGCCAATGGTTGTGAGATTGGAATTTGCTCCTGACCTCAGTTCTACGGCTTGTGCTGAGATGCTGAGTGTTCCTGCAAAAGTGGCGGATAAGATTGCATGCTTAAATTTCATCGTAAGTACCTCAGTGGTAGAAGGCAGCGCGAGCCATCCCGGCCATAAATGAAGATTGCTCCGCCAGAGTAGTAGGGCCTTGATGAGTCAATATAAAGCGAACGGAGGCCAGCAATGTCTTGTGGTGAGCAAGCGGGGACGGTAGCTACTTTCTTCGGCTCAGGAGCCTTCTCTTCGAAGCTTTTTGCTAGCGAACTTGAAAGGTTCTGGATAGTGCTGCACCCACTCAGCAACAAGACTGTCGCAGAAAGTAAAATCCATTTTGGCATCAGTAGCCCCCACTGGCCACGATCGTGAGAACCTTATCCCCCTGGATAAATACAGCCTGTCTCGATTGACGTTCAGCGCTCTCCAAACGCCACATTCCTATTTCATCACCAATTTGAAGGCGCTTAACTTCGTCACCATTCATCATGGTGACAAGCAGGATTCCACCCCAATCATCAACATCGAAGAGCGTGTGGCCATCGATGACCTTGACTACTTCAGGTTTGCTGACTGGTTGGAGTTTTGTGGCGGTATGATGTGACTCTGCAGCTCGTGCTGCTTGAGGTAAAGTCTGGTTACCGGCACTCTTAATCTTATTGATGGCTGCCTGAGAGGCCTCCTGACTAACCCTCAATGCATCAACAGACTCCTGAATATTGTCCACCATCTGACGAGTCTGTCTGGCCCAGGTCAAACTAAGATCGGTGTCCGTTGACAATTTTTCGGTAGATGACTTTAGTGAGTTAAGCTCTGAGTTAAGAGCTGACAAATCTGCTGCCTGTTGCTGCACATGCCGCGAAATTTCACCTACAACCGCATCTGTTTCATTGGTTTTCTTTACGGTGTTAGATTCGATTTTATCCATCCTCGCGACCATCTCAGTTCGTAGATCATCGAAAATCTGTTGAGTGTCTTGATTCTTTGGGAGTGATAGAAATGTGTAACTGGCTAAGCCAAAACTGAAAATTCCAAGAGCCAAACTGACATACGCCGCCGCAATGGTTCTTCCACCAATAGGGTCACCATCATACCTCTCATGTACGTGTCCCTGATTACGTTCCTGAGTCGATTGGTTTTCAGGCTCATGTTCCGTGAGTGGATGCACCGTAGGCTTTTTGTCCTTTCTCATTCGACGGAGGATGTTGCCATTTGATTTTTGCCTATCACTAGACTCTGCATGAATAGACTCCAACGAAGGTTCGACGGGCACAAGGCTTTCTACTAACTCTTCGGCACTATTCTTGAGTGAAGCATCCTGGGAAATCTCTGGAAGGAATTCGTCACTGCCAGGTTGAATGTCTTGATGCTGTGCAGTACCTGTGGTGTGTTCATCAGTGACTGTCTGTTCCGTGCTCTCTACTACTCCCCCAACAATCCAACCCGCACTTGAATCTTCTCCCATAAGTTCTCTGGCAACATCCATCGGGTCGATCTCATGGACTACATCGATATCATCTGTCTTATCTTTGCCGGTGTCAGTTTGGAGATAGGCATCGTCATTAACCTGGTTGTTGCTAACCAATATGTCGTCGTCCTGATTGTTTTTAAGAGTAGGTTTAACACCAAATGAAGAAAGAAGGTTATCTGTCTCGCTGCTCTTTCGACTGAGGAAATTGCTATCCTTTTTCATGGTTGTGCACCGTTATCTTCAATAATGGAAGGATCTGCATCATGGAGTAATGGGACAAATGTGACCACGCGATGTACGGGGTCGACAAGAAGCAGGAAGGCATCTCCAGCAAGTGTCTTTAGCGCAGCTTGGACCGTGACGTATGAGAATTTTCTTTGCACGCTTGGCAAGGGTAAGGTAAGCATCACCTTCGTGCTTTCCGGCAGATTAGACATCTCGGCCAGCGTGTACCCGGTCTGCTGAATAGTGTAGTTAATTGCTTGCCCTACTGTCTCAACGGTGGGCGGAAATGAAAAGCTCACAACGGTAAGAAGCGGATTGGATTGGCGCACTTCAGGAGTGGTGTCGATAGTGGTGTAACGCGAAATTGCATACCGATCTTCTTGTGTTGCCGCGGTGACACCCTGCGCAATCATCATCCAGATTGTCGCTACTGCCAGCGCACTTTTTACTGTCTGCATCTCAATGCGTCCATGGTTGATTTTAGTCGCCAATTTTACCATGACGTGATACCGGAAAATGGGTGCAGTTTTGGCAGTGATTTTTTCAGCAATAGGCAATGAGCTATACGAGGAACCTTGACGGAAAGAACTGCGACATCTAGCAGAGTGGGGTATTGCGAGAGATGGGTTCTACGGAGGGGAAACAAGTAATATAGGAAGGAAAGCTGGATAGACAATATTGCAGGTAAAGTTAAGGCGCCACCAGGCGCCCTAATAATATTCGTGTTTATCTTGAAATTAAAAAGCCGGTTTCTTTTCCTGGCCATTTTATTTGATGTTGGGGAGGAATTTACATTCCGGCCTCTGGCACCCCCTGGGCCTTTCGTCGGGCCAGATTTACTCTGACTAACTGGCCGATCGTTTTTGCCGACGATCTGCGCGGCGTTGTTGAGGTCATGTTCACCATGACGATTCCAATGCTATCGGATCACTCCGGGCTGATCAAGGGAACTAATCGACCACCAAAGAGCAAGGGGAATGGCGAAAGGAAGGGGGCAGGCTGCGCTGCCCTTAACCATTAAAGGGGGTGTGGGGGAAATGAGAGGGCCCAGCACCAATGCGCTGGCGTAGGCCTGCACATCCCCAGGGCGGATTGGGCTTGTATTGCCGCCGGCACTTGTAAGCGGACCGATCAATGCTTGCCGTGTTATCATAACATATTGAATTCTAATGTTTTATGCGTGTTTCTCGACTTTGCGGCGATCTTCCATTCCAGAAGCCTGGCGGACCGTAATATGCAATAAATGGCTCCGAATGGGAATCGGCGGGTTGCTTAGCTCAATCCGTGTGGCCCCAATGGGGTCTACTTTGTGAGGCCAACACGTACTTGAGGAGGTGTGCCGGCCCGTTCTTCATGATCACTTCCGTGCTATTGGCCGCTTGTCTTGTGGCGATAACCCCCACCGGCTGGGATTATTAGTGCAATGAATGTGATCTGTGTCACATATTTTTTCAGTTGCATGCGACCCCAAATGGCGTGGGCGGCGTGCTGTTACTGTGCCGCCTAATAAAAAAGACCCGCAATAATTGCGGGTCCTTCCTATCTTCTTGTTCGCTTGGCGAACAGGCTTAGTTGAGAGTTTATATAGTCGAGCTGAGTTTGGGTTTCTATGGCCAGAGTGCTCTCTGTTTCATCTAGCTGGAGATCGAAACCACTGTAATTCGATATCCTTCTGTTACTACCATCGATAATTTTCCATCTGAGGTAAATCCTGTTGTAACTCCGATGTGGGATTATTATTAATGGAAGAACATTACGAATCTTCAAATTAAGCTCATTGACGATATTTGAAATCTCGGCCTCTATATAGTCATCGCTCATCTGCTTCAAAGAGTTTAGACAGAGGCCACCCATTCCTTTCATCATGCCTCTTCGGCTGCTGTTTCCTTCACGATTTCAGGTTCGATATACGCGTCCGCAGGGTTGCTTTTCCTTTCAGCAACGTTATGGATTTCAGGGGCAAATTCATGCCGGGTTTCACCACGCATGTGACCAATCGATGGCGAGATCCCAATCGACTCATAGCGCTCAGCAGCCATGCGAGCTTTCTCGTTATTTGCTGAAACGTCATCTCGTGTGACAGGGGTGTGTCGATAGGATGCAGCGCGCGAAATGAGTGCTCGGCAACCCCGCATAACATCCCGAATGTAAGTGGTTCTTGCACTCGGGCTCAGCAGTGCGACATGGCTTGCAAGCATGACAAGACGAATGAAGGAATCAATTTCCAGGACTGCATACAGGAACTGATAGTAGAGCTGGCTACCACTACGAACCTGGTAGACTATGGGTTTCACGGAAAATGATTCAGATGAGGTGAAGTTCTCTGGTACCCGGTCTTCCATGTAGCTAATCAGTGACTGCTTTTTAGTTTTCAACTCTTCTCTGAACTCTGTGATTGCTGTCCAGATTGAATCAAACCAGAAGTCTGCGTAGGGATTGTCGAGTCGGATATCCCCTTCAAGGATCATCATTGATTGCGCCAACATGGTCAGATTGTGTGGGGTGAATTTTTTCTTCTGACCATTGTCGTCAGTACCGTCCTGATCCGATTCACGCTTTACGCCGGAGAACAGTGCGGCACCCTCATAGGTATGGATCTCGATTTTGATATGTGATCTGAGTCTGCCCAGTTCGGTTACCCGATTGTTCGGTGTGCTCGAGGCCTCTTCATTGCTGAGGGCTCCAAGAATCAGTTTGCTGCTCATTTTTCTATTTCTCCGTTTGTTGATCAAATGATGATGTCGACAGCGTGGTATACCTGTGTAGCCATTTTTTTGATGCTGGGTGTGATAGTGATGTTGAGTCCCATGCCACTACATGCATTGGTACATCTCCTGACGTCAGCCTGATTCCACTTTGAAATCCTACCCATAAGTACGCCGAGATGCTGCCCTGCATGCTTTAGTGAAATTTCTTCGCGCTCATCGCCTTGGTAAAATTCAACGATGAACCTGACGATCTGCGTGTAAAGATCCAGAGGGTCCATAACATCGAAATTTGGTTGGAAGAGATTCAGAGTATGGATCACAAGCCCTTCAAGACGTGGGTCTATTTTCGACGTTGGTCGCCCGGGGGTGTTTTGCGTCCCCATCCACTGAATGGCTGAAATTGGTGAGCCTGTAATGATCCCTATCTTCTTTCTGTGAATCTTTAGCATGGACAGAAGCTGTTGAGTTCGGATCACTTCGTTATGCTGTTCTGATGTCTCCCCGATGATCATAGCGATGTCTGGCGACAACCTTATGTGCTCCGGAAGTATCAATGTTGCAAGTGAGCCCAGCCTGCTTGGATTCATCCTGCAGTATTGAACGACTGACATAAGTTCATCCCTTTTTAGAAGGCATACATCAGCTAGGAAATCACAATTTGTGAAGCTGCTGCTGATCAGATGCAGTAGAAGGGCTCGGGGGAACTGAGCATTTGCATCTTCGTCGCGTGCAGGCAT
Organism: Aeromonas sp. Prich7-2; assembly: GCF_017939255.1. Taxonomy (NCBI): domain Bacteria; kingdom Pseudomonadati; phylum Pseudomonadota; class Gammaproteobacteria; order Aeromonadales; family Aeromonadaceae; genus Aeromonas; species Aeromonas sp. Prich7-2. Next base: position 17,075 of record NZ_JAGKRI010000048.1, on the reverse strand, counting down.
ACCATTGGCGATGGCACTGTATACTGGGCGAAGATCGATAGTCCCAAAGCATCCGCTTGGGTCATCATGAATGTCATCCATCACTCGGCGTTTGAATTGAAGCGTCTTTATCCAGAATTCATTCTGGCAAAATTGCTCAAGCCCATACCCCGTTAGGTTGTGAGAAAAGGGGGTCGCATATGAACGATGTAGGATGGCGTGCCTGATTATCTCTGCCAGGAGTGAGCCACAGCATGCGATCAATTTGTCCCGTTTATTCGACATCACACTCTCCGCTGTTTAGTGCCACACTGATCGACATGCGTCGTATCAACCGCATTAGTCTGCCACAAGCTGCGTGAATTGTGTTGTCGTTTGATTCATCGATCATGGAGATGATTGTGGCGTTGGCCCAAGACGATCGTGATAGGTTGAATCGCATATGAATTGACTCTGCCATCTCGTTTTCATCGCGATATCCATTTCGAAGAGCTAATTTGTCCAGGCCGGCCGCCAGTGATTCGCTTCGTGATGATTGTGCCCCGAGTAGAAGTAGGGGGATTGCTCTGACCATTTGCACTCTGGTGGTGACGCTACGCAGATCAACACAGAAGCCACCATGGGTGAGCGTTGATAGCTTTATTCCATATGTTGAGGAAATTGATTCGGCTGTGAGATAGATTGCGTGATCAAGAAATGTGAGGTCTTGTTGTGCTTCAGAGATATGTTCTGGTGCCGTGGTGATCGTGATGTCCGGCATTTTGGCGACCAGAAGTGAAATGGCTTGGCCAACACTGTAACCTTCGATGGGACTTGCAGGATTGTTGTCCCACATATCCGGACCGTCGCAAATCTGCGAGAGAAGAGCGGCCACGTTCTTGATTTCCATGGCAGATGCTGACCGGAGCTTATCCGCACCAAACTTAACGATGCTGTTCCAGCTTGCTCGGTAGTCGCGAATAAACCGCTTCGATGAGGCCATCACCTCTTCGTAACTACTAGGTGTATCAATTGGGATTTCAAGCTGCTCGTTGCCGTAGAGCTCTGCAATTGCTAACAGTCTCTCCCCGCCATCAAGCCTTCTAAGATCCAATTCTTCTTCAAGCCCGTTCACTGATTATCCTCCCGCAATCACCACAAATTTTGTGTCTTTTTTTTTTGCGATATCTATCTGATATCGCCTAGTGTTATGAATCTGTTTGCATTGTCAAAGTCGAGGTCAAGCATTAGCTGCTCAGTACCCTGTGCTGTTAGCACCATCACGTGAAGATCAGCTCGTTTTCGCATTCCAACAATCTCAGCTGTGATCATTGTGCTACCCAAGATAGAACGCTCGAACGTCAGTACCGATGCAATGGCATGCTGAACTTTAGATACCGCTTCTCGTCTCGCTTTTGGATCCAGGTTCTTGTTTGCGCCATTTTGATCTAGAAAGGTGTAGAACAGCCCCGGACTGACGAAACAGAGCCTACGTTCTGAAACGATGTGTACCACGCCTGCTCTTGCATTTACCTGGAGTGCTCCAGTCATGATCTGTGCACGTAGCCACTCAATAAATTGGTGTGCGGTATCAGATCGACCAGAAATCGATTTTTTAATAGAGGGTGCCGCGGATTGCTGCGTCTCCTGACTTGCACCCGGCGCCTCGGTTCCTTGAACAAACCTTTTGAATTCGTCGCTTGTAGTTTTGACTGTTAATGGGTATTCAACGATACCTGCTTCTTCTTTGGCGGCAACTTCAGTGAAGCTCTGATCACCGGTGAGGTTAGGCTGGACCTGCTCATGATGCTGTTGAGGCTGTAACTCCATGCTCGGATTCTTGGCATCAGGAGCAGTGATGATCTTCGGCGTCGTCTGAGTAGAAGTAGCCTTCTGTTCCGAACGAACTTGTGATTGAGCAGGTTTAGCAATCGGCTTCGCATCGCTTGTTGATGAACCAGTTTTGGCCGGCTTAACTTCTCCAGGGATCTGATGATGATATTGTTCATCGACAGATGGACACAGAAGCCTACCGGTGTAGACCGGAAGCTTTGCATCTGGGTCTAGTACCTGGCGTTTGACCAGCACAACAGCAAGTGGCTTTTGATTTGGCGTGAACATCAGCGAGTGCATCGCCTTCCCATTCACGTTCAGGATCAACATGCCGTTGTCACCCATGGTGTCGTAAATCAGGCTGGTGTTATCCGGCAGGAACTGGTTCTCGGTACCGAGCGCAGATCGGATACACTCAACGAACCGCGGGGCGACACAAGCAATGAAGTGTTGGGATACCCAATAGGGTGAATTTTTCTTGTTCGGCTCAAAGTCACGTAGTGACAGTGTAATTCCCTTGATGGCCAGAGCATGGATTTGCGGCCTTTTTGCAAGAGAGCTATTCACAGTGGCTTGTGCGGCTACTGCAACTGGGGCATCTGCCATGGCGTCGCCTGTTGATTGCGAGTCGCACTCAATTACGCACCGACCGATATTTCCCCCTAGCTCCATTGCTTTACCGCCGATAGTGGCAAGCCATTCATCGCGGATGATTGATTTTTTCCAGATCCAACTCAGCGCTGCTTTTGGCATGATCTGGAATATCAGTGGAAGACTCGCGACTTCGTGTACGCCATGCTGGCGGCGGTCATTGTATCGGTAGATATACTTGGTACCCGGTGCCATGGGGCCGAGGTGTGGCAACCAGGGCGTCATGTTTGACCCCTTCATAACCACAACATCCACATCTGTGAGGAGTTTGCCAATATCGTGCAATGCACCCGCTGAAGTCATCGCGAAGATATACAAGGCCTGCCATTGAGAGATCTGTTCCTCTCCATCAGATATGTATAAGAATCGACCTGCGATTCGAGCTGAGTACACAGCCACTTCGATACTGTGCTCTAACAGACCACCAAGGTGAGCATGATGATGTCGTTCACTTGCGGGCAGGTGCTGGCACCAGGCAGCAAGATTTCGAAAGAGCTCCATGTAAATTTGATTGAACCGGGTCTCATCGAGTTGCGTGAACGCACTCAAGTTCTGCAGCAGGGGCATATGGCGTTTTAACAGGGCCTCAGGGCTCTCTGCGACGAGGGCGCTACCGCTTAGTGCATTTGCTTGCTGTGTGGGCTCAGCGTGTGATTTGTTATTGATTTGTCCGACTTGTTGCCTTGTTGTCCATTTGAACCACCAATTACGCACGCCTGCCTCTCCTTCACTTCTTGTAGTATTTTCTTCCAAACACTGATCACTCTGGGGTCAGCCTCTGGCATCACTTTTCTCTGGACTTGGGTTGGGTACATTCGACCGATGAAAGAGTGAAGGGCTTCATCTTCAGGGTTCCAGCTTTCCCCCTGGCAGTAGAAGTGCAGCCTCCCTAATGAACAGCTTGCTATTGCCATATGGGCGGCGGCTTCCGGTGTTTTCTCGGTTTGCAGGCAATGGCTTGCAACAAGCAGCAACGGAAGTTCATTTTTGGGGGCCATAGAGCTGGGCGTTGCTGAGTCAAAAATTGCACAGTGGGCGGAGAAATCTCTGATCGCTGTGTAAAGGACTCTCATCTCTGGCTCAAGAGCAAAGTTGAGTTTGTCCTTCCCGGTCAGAAATTCGTATAACTCACCCCAAGGGTTCACCGCTTTCTCTTTAACCAACACAACACCCCCCTTTAAGTTTTGTGGCATTATCTAGCAACTGAGAACGAATAAACGGCTGTCAATTTTGAGGGGGGTTTTTATGGCGGGTGTTTGGATTGTAAAGGGGGGGACGCTTCAGCCCATTAGACGTCTCGAGAAGTCTATAATCCTGCATCCGGACAACCGCGATAGCCTTGAGACGCAAGAGCTTCTTGCAACGTTGCATCACAATAAGTATTGGCTGCTCTGTGGGTGTAAGAAGCCGGACGCAAGGATGTTTGTGCGCCAGGTTGCGGATGATAGGTACCTGATAGTCAATCATCATGAACATGGTCACCACGACCCGCATTGCCCTCTGCGCACGTCTCTTGGATTGGGTGGTGCATCGGAGGACTCCGGCCCTGATGCCGGCGATAACACGACGGCGATGAAGCAGCCGGAGTACCGCTTGATCTCTCCATACCGCAAAATTGACCTGCTTTCGTTGGATGGGGATGTCATTGATGATGCGGAATCACAGCGTAGTGCTGCTCTTGATGAATTGGGCATATCACCCGTTGATAATTCGGACAAACCGAAACGAACTCAGGCTGAGAACCCCGCTCAGAAGATAGATGTTCTTTACAAACTCCTTTGGCAACTGATGGACGACTCGTTCTGTACCTATCGTCATCACCGGCAGAAGATCTCGATCAACTCTCTGCAGATGAAGATACGTGCTGCAGCGTATCCGCTCAATCTCAAGGGGTTTGGATGCTTGCAGCAATTCACATTTGTTGGGGAGCAGGGATTGGACATGCTGCTTGGCCAACTGAATCGTGCCCATAAACGCGATCCGAAGACCCGGCACCAATTCCTTTTTTTGTGCGTGATCGCTGACTACACCTTGTTTAATGGAGCGGCATCTTGCGTCTTGCTCAACGGCTCTGCACTAATGTTGGGGCAGGCTAAGCGACCTCCATTGTTGCTCAATGGAATGCAGTCAGGTGATGGTCCGTTCATGCTGGCTGTGACCTTTGCATACGATAAGCCAACCGATGAGGGACCCTCAATCCTCCGTTGGGCGTTGCAACCGCTCGCCAGTGCAGAGACCCCTTTGCCTGTTGCCAGTTGGCCAGAGCGCCTGATTGTCATTGAGATGGCCCGCTGCCTGGACAACATTGATCCCAACATCAGCACTCGTTACCAGCTCTGGTTGCATAAGCCTGTTTTGCCAATGGTCGACCGGATGACTGGGGTCTGGATCCAGCCCGCGATCACGTTGATGGCCAAGGACCTTCGCGGTGAGCGTTGCCGTGTAGCCTTCAGGCTCCAGGGAGAGGGTGATAATATCGAGGCTTACAAACGAACCTTTGAGCATGTCCATACCTTGGATCTGGATAGCCCCAGTACGTTGGCTAAGTCATGCCAAGAGATGTTTGTAATCGGAAAGGGGGTGATTGACAGTCATTATCGGGCTCTTGACAAAGAACGGGCTGAATTAGAAGCAATGGAAGAACAGAAGAAGTTAACCTATCGAATGCAGAATAGGGAGCTTGAAATTCGTGAGGAACTATCGCGAACTTCAGCTGGTCATCTAGATATTCCCCCTATGCCGATGGACACCCCAGAGTATGACATGCCTTATGATGAAGAGTTGGAGCGAACGATTGAAGACCCTGACTACTGAGCTGCGGGCAAAAAAAAACCACGCCTATGGGCGTGGTTTTTTGTTTTTTAACTTCGGGCCTTAATTCGCAGGATGCGTGACCGCTCAAAAGCGGCTGCATCCTCCCGGCACATAAACCAGAAACGAATTGCAAAGGCTAAGCCGACGACTTCAAGTGCTAAAACAATGTTGATCCACATAATGAGATCCTTGGCCGAAAGGCCTGGTTGAGGTAGCCCAGATGGGCGGATTGGAGGTTGGCAGCCGCGGTTAGCGGTACAGGCTGGTTATGCCATCGCCTGTCAACTCACTCTCGGGAGAGAGCGGTTTGGGCTGTGCACATGTGAGTGTGCTCAGGCCAAACATGACAGTCTGAGAACGACAAAACGCAGCCAAGGCTGCGTTTTGTGATTGAGGTGACTCCGATGCATTTCTGCGTGTGCTATGCGGATAAACCGAAGGAGAATGAGCACTTTGGCTAAGTTAGCCTATATGCGGTCGCCATGCAACGACAGTTATTTATTGCCCATGATGTTTGTAACCAATTTCTTGATCATCCCGGGTTCTTGTTTCCCCTCCAGGGGCAGGGGATGGCTCTGTTCACTGTTTGGTAAATGTCGGCGGGAACGTTCTTGCCTATCACGCTCGGCCCGATCCAACGCGACGCGATAAGTGATACTACCGCGCATAAAGCCAATCAAGGCGTTGAAGCTGAGGCAAAATGCCTGGCACAGTCTGCGGCTTGTTTCATGCTTGTCTTTGGGTGAGCGATTATGCGTCAGCAGTTCCATAAACTGCAGGTCACGGTCGCTGGGCCCGTCTGGAATAATGATGCCTGTTGGAGGGGTGATGTCGAATACTTCCAGGATCGCTTGCTCTGGAGAGTAACCCATATCGAAGACAAACTGGCGCAGCCTAGTGATGTGCTGCCGTGCTCGTTCTGCCCGCCGGTCGGCTTCAATCATCTCTAGTTTGGTGGCACTCATACCTGGGGTACATAAGGTTGTTGCGTTGATTGGCTTGATGTTGACCGCCAGATACCCTTTTTGTATGGCTCGTGCGCTGAACTCTACGATCATGCCGACTTCGGGGGGGGTCTCCCCCAGCCAGTTTTGAGGGGTAATGAAGTAATCGACGCCGGAGATGTCTGCGATGGTGCCGATGGGACCTGTATCATTGATCACTGTACCAACGACAAAGCCTCGTAGAGGGCCAAATGCGATGCTCATGATTTTCTACTGCTCCTGGTAAAGCCAGAGGCGCGAGATAAGCGGCTCATTGGCGGTTGTTTTTGCTTGCCGCGGAGGGCGTTTTTGGGTGATGTCGTAGTTCTTTAGAAGACCGATCTTCACTTTCTGAGCTCCGAGAATGAGAACCGGGGTCGATGCTACTTGCATACGACGACTGTTTCCTTCCACCAACCAGGCTTGTGGGTGGACTGGATTGGGGCGCCGGATGACAAGGCGAGCATCATCGGAGAGGGCGGATAGCAGCACAATTTCATCCTCTAGCTGTGCGACCCAACCAGCTGGATCGAGTACATGGCGCGGGGGTGAGTCCTGTGATGCTCTGAGCGTACCGATGATCTGTTGTTTGGTCATTCTCTGCATGGTGTTTTTATGAGCCCAACAGAACGAAATTGACCGGGCCGTGTCGCCGGCGATTGTGATTTGTCGGTAAAACTGCAAAGTGATCAACCCCTCGAACATGCCTTTGCTATGCAGGAACTCCCACCGGGTATTGGGTCCCCCGAGTATCGGACCTGAGTTTGTCACCAAGTCTCGGAAGGTTTTTCGGTCTGCATTTATGGCCTCAATTATACCGAACAGCTCCTCGCTGTGCCTGGAGTGAATCTGAATTGCTCCCGGCAAGCGGTACACTAGGCGAGTGTTTTCACCAGCGTCAGCGTAGAGATGGCCCCAGGCATGGTGAGCAGCATACAGAGCCTCAAGACCGTGAGCGGGAGTCACCGTAATAGAGGGAGTGTCGTGGCGGGTATCCTGCCTCGGATCGTGCGGGGGGAGGGCAAAGGTGCTGCCTTGGATGAGCTCGCTATCGTCTATAAAGTCTCGCAGCATGGCCAACAGCTGGTGTTGACGCCGCTCCAGAACGCGGAGCTGTGCAGCCAGTTCGTGTTTATTCATGAGGCATTCCATCGAGGGTTTCAAGCTGGTGTTATTATGACCAGTAGAGGGCACTTTCTCAACCAACATTCCTAGTGACTATTTTCAACCAGAGCACAGCCCTTCGGGCTGTGAGCTCCCCCTGGGCTATTTTGTTCTATACCTGCCCCCGAGTGCCAGGTTAGACCTCGAACCGACACTTCTGCTGTGCCGCGTTCGCGCGAAGAGAAAGGGGGAGAAAATGAAGAGAAAGAGAGAAAAATGAGATCCTAATTTAGTTCTCGGGCTACACGAAATGAACACCGGTTCAGCAGGTTGGTGTCTTGTAGCATTTAAGGATATAGGAATGTTGGTTGAGATTTCTGTTTTGGCCACATCCTTCGTCCGGCTCTACTCTGCAAGTCCCACCACCCTATGGCACCACCTAGTGGTTATCACTGCCTACTCACGACATAAAAAAGCCCCGCAATGCGGGGCTCTCTCTTGGATATCAGTCTATCACTGCATCCAATGTTGATCAGGCCTCAATGAGAGGTAAACCTTTTACTCTGAGCCAGTTCAGTACCGCCTTACGCAGATTCTGATCTGACTCTATATTCAGTACAGACTCGAGAATAACTTGAGCCAAGCAATCTCCATCATTGTTATTCGCATGATCGTAGTCGAAGATGCATCCAAGACGGGTGTAATCAACTAGCTCAACAAGCCAGGCTGAGGTTTTGCCACAGGCAGTGACCAAGGCATCCATTATATCGCTTGCCCCCCCTGTCGTGATTGAGAGGTCGCGTAAGTGCAATTGCCAAGTGTTAACAAGCAGGTAACCCATGGTGCTATCGAACATCGGTTTGGTAGCCATTGTGTTAGTAGCTGTTTCTTGCAATGAGTTGTGCATTTGTATTCCAAAAGCCCAGAGGGCTGGTTAAGCCTTCAAAACGAATGTTGAGGCGAAAGGCCGTTGGCCTAGTTGATGAAATAGAGGTATAGCCGCCCAAAAAATCAGACTGACGACCTATTCGTTATGGAAAAGAACATATCCTGCTCCGATTTTGCTGGCATCTCTGAACACCGGCCACAATCGTTCTGGGATTACTCCTTCATCGAGGGCGTCGTAGTTCGCCATATTAAAAAGAAACTCATAAGTTGGGTTGTCATGGTGATGGTTGCCCTTATGAGAGAAGGAGGCGTGCTCACGCACCCAATCCCACTCCGGGACGTCATATGCGCAGTCATAATCTCCGACGGTTTCAGGCATGCTGATTTCCAGCACGTGACAGATACGGCCGGCAGTGACTGCCGGTATCCGAAATTTTCCGTCTCTGAGAGCAATGACCTCGATTACTGCGTTCCGCATTAACGACGCGATACTCTCAACGACCCTTAGAAGCTCTGGAAGAGCGAGGTTTTCATAGGTTTCGCTAGGCACATAGCTACATAGGGAATCGCCTGATTTGACAGAATTCAGAAGATCTTGGTACGCAGAAAGCCACTGTTGTTTATCAATATGTGGGAATACTTGAGCCATCGCATGAGCGAAAAGCACATCATCGATTGCTTGGTTCATAAATTGGACCTCGTTGAAATTGGGCTTTACGCCCGGGTTGATGTTGGTCACGAGTGGCACATTGCGGACCGAGTGCCATAAGACAGCCTTGGGCTGTTTCTGCATGTGCGCTGACGCCGGAGAAATTCCGGTGAACGGACATGCAGAATCAGCCAACTAGGGCTTGGGTGATATATGACAGGTGGGGTACCTGCAGAATGCAGGGAGAGTTGAAGTTGGTGCCTGGCCGGGCGGCCTGTCCCCACGTGGGCACCGAGGACAACTGCAGGATACCGAATATCATGAACAGGAGCAACAGCATCAACATCAACTTAGGTTGCCCTAAGCGAGGCAAAGCAGCAATGTATGGGGGGGCACTGCCCCCCTACAAATGTGCAGAGTTTCCTGATCGAATTAGCCACCCCTCAAGGTTGCCATCCAACTCTGTGCCTGCGCCGTCAGTATCCCTCCGCCGGCGCTCTCCAGGAGCGTCCGCAAACTGCCGACCACGGCGCCGATCACTGGCCATTTGGGGTTAGGGGAGGCGGCCTGGGCCTTGAGGGTGTCCAGATCGGCCTGCAGCTCTGCACACGCCTCTCCCTGCAGCTGCCCTTGCGCGATCACCTGCTGCAGCCACGGCAACAAAGCCGCCAGCGCCTCGGTCTTCTGCTCGCCTGTCACCGTCTGTTTTTGTTGGCCGCCGGGCGAGCCCAACATCATTTGACCTCCGATGACATCCCCCCCAATGAAAATATTGGTCACCGATTCCGCCTGCTTCTGCTCCTGGGTTGTAAAGCTCATCCCTTCACCCTGGATCCCCAACTCATCCAGATCGAGTGCCCATTCAAGGACCTTAGTACGCACCGCGCCGATCAAACGCTGGACCTGGTTTGCTCCAAATCGAACTTGTGGTGCGATTGGCATTTTATAGAGAGCCGCTACCATCTTCGATTGAGACGGGTCCATGGGCAACACTACGTATTCTGTCCCTGAAGCCAATGGTTCCACTCCATCGATGGGGTAATAGAAGGGACATGTTGTCATCACCTCGTGAAGCTCTGCATTCATGACCGGTAGCAGTACAAGACCTTTCCCCGGGTTAATGGCGTAGAGTTGCCCCGTCAAAATCCGGTACGGAGGGATAACAGCCGACTCTGGGTAGCCATCAAGTTCGTTTTTGATCCAGCTAATCCAGTCAGGCTGCTTGAGCTTACGTGCGGCCACCAGTGCGTTTCGCAGTAGATCGGTTGTCTTGACTTCGGGATTACTGGCCATGGTGATTAGTTGAGGGATAAGGGCGGGCATCAATGCGTTCCTGGGCGATATTGGGTCCTCATTATACCCGGGTTCGGTCGTGCGGGTTGTAGTGCTACAAGCGGAGAGGATCCGCTCCGAGTCAAAAAAAAGGGAGGCCGAAGCCTCCCTCCAAAAAGTCACTTTTTGAACCAGTTTCACTGGCCTACGTGTAGGTGAAAGTGAAGAGAAATCTTCACTTGATACACGCAGATCAGCATCAAACCGCTAGCGATAATCATGCTTGATAGCATATAGATCTCCATATCAAATCAGGCGAATCCGTTCACCTGTGGGTTATTGGCCTCTTGGCTAGCCATAAAGACTCGCTCTTGTGCCCGTGTTGACATTATACGCCATGCCCCCCAACATTTTTCATAAATTACAGATAAATCATGCAGATAAAATATAATTCTCACGCTGGTATCACATCACTCGCCCCCCAATACTTGACCAGCCCTGTTTATCTACGAAGTATTCCCCGCGCCCACAATATGGGCGGCACCAGTTGATCTGGCTTGTATCTCGCAACGCCACCCGCCGCACGAAGAAAACGTGGCCTGCTGCCTCTGCCGGACTTGCTCAGTGGCCGTTAAGGGTTGCCAGCCACTTCAGCACCAGTTCGCTCAGAACTCCGCCGCCGGCGCCTTCCAGAATCGCCACAACAGTGCTGGCCACCGCAGCGATCACCGGCCATTTCCACTTGGGGGCGGCGGTCTGGGCCTTAGTAGTATCCAGCTCGCTCTGAAGCACATTGCCGTTTGCCAGCTGCAGTGGCATCTCCTGCGCCACCCCAGGCTGGTCCGTAGCCTGCTGCTCGCCGGTGATGGTTTGCTGTTGCTGGCCCCCGGGCGAGCTCACCATCAGTTGACCACCGTTGAACCCGCCCTCGATGCGAATGGTAACCGGCGCCAGCGGCTGGGGTGAGGAGGGCATTTCATCCCCCTCGATCCCGGCCTCAACCAGGTCGAGCGCCCAGGTCAACAGTTGGTCCCGGACCGCATCAACAAGTGCGCGGATCTGATTGCCGCCAACCACCCGTACTGGCTCCATTGAGATATTCAGGTCTTGCATCAGCATGGCCATCATCTCCGGCGGGAGAACCATGCTCACATTTTTCCCGGGAATAGCCACGTCCTCCAACCCGCTGATGGGCTGACCAATGCTGCATGTCGAGACAACTTCTGCGAATTCAGGGTGGTTGATGATGATTGGGATCAGCCCTCGAAAGGGATTCCGAGCTTTCAACTCACAACGTATGACACGATAGGAGGGCAGCTTGGCATCATCCGGATAGCCCCGCAGCTCATGGTCGATCCAGGTAGCCCACTCAGCCTGTTTTAGCATACGGGCGACCACCTTGGCCTTGCGGAGCAGATCGGTGGTCTTAACTGCCGGATCACCGACCAGGGCAATCAGGTCAGATAGCGAGGTGGACATCGAGGTGCTCCTGGGCGACGAGGGAGGCCCAGTGTACCCGATCTGGCCCGGTTAGTTGCAACGCTGCAAGCGGGTCGGATCCAGCCGGTCCGCTCTGACTGGATTTCAGTTTGGCTTTGGCCGTTGGCCCAGAAAACAAAGCGGGGCTGCAGCCCCGCCCATGCCCTCCGATATCGATCAGCTGCCGCTCAAGGTGGCCAGCCACCCCAGTGCCTGCGCAGCCAGCACCCCGCCGCCAGCCCCTTCCAAGATCCCCCGCACACTGTTGGTCAGCGTCCCAATCACCGGCCAGCTCTGCGTAGAGGCATTGGCCAGCGCCTGTAGGGCAGTCAGGTTGGCCTGCAGCTCGGCCTGCACCGGTGGCGAGAGTTTCCCCTCGTCTATCACCTGCTGCAGCCACGGCAACAAGGCAGCCAGCGCCTCGGTTTTATGCTCGCCGGTCACCGTCTGCTGTTGCTGGCCCCAAGGCGAGTTCAGCTGGACTTGTACACCGGTGGCATTCCCCCCAATGTGAATGCTCATCGAGGGCACCTGCTGCGCCTGTTGCTGCTCCTGGGCGGTGAATGTCATCCCTTCCCCCTGGATCCCAGCCGCCTCCAAGGCTAACGCCCAGTTCAACACCCGGTTCTTTATCGCATCGAGGCAGCCGGCAAGTTGGCCATGAGTCAGTGCAATCACCGGCTCCAAGTTAGTGCTCAGTATCTGCTGGATATGCAGTACCTCATCAGGCGGCCGCCGAAAACGCACAGACGCGCCGGCGGCCATCAATGTTTCGAGCTCCCGCAGCGGGTTGTTCAAGGGGGTAATCGACAGGCGTTCTGCTACCCCTCCATCCTCGACCAGCAAGGGAGTGGTGTCCCCGCCTGGGTGGATGGCATACAAGACGCCACGGGGGCGCCGGTAGGCCGGCAGCTCATCAAAGGTGTCGTAGCCATCGAGCTCGTGCTGTAGCCAAGCGGCCGCCTCGGTCTGCTGCAGTCGGCTGGCGGCCACCAGGGCGCGGCGCACCAGATCAGAGGTGGCCCCCCCCGGATCGCTGGCCAGGGTAATCAGTTCGGGGATGAGGGCGGGCATAGAGTGCTCCTGGGCGACGATAGAGTCTCTAGTTTAGCCGCCCTGCAAGCGGTGAGGATCCCGCTTGCCCTCGCTGGCTGGTTTGAGGGCGGGCTTTGGCCGCTGACCAAGAAAACTAAGCCCCGCAAACGCGGGGCTTGGTCATTCAATAACGGATCACATAACCCGTTTAAAGTAAGGTATATGATCGGCGCTCCAGATCTGCACTGGACGGTCAGGGATATTCACCCTTAACGATTTGCCTCGTACTCGGCTTTCCTTTTCCAACATGATTTGGCGGCTGACTCTGTGCAGCCTGTGCCGGTGATCCAGTGTCCTCTGAACAGACCGACCACTTTCACTGAAGATCCTTTGCCTTGCAGCGACACGGCAACCACTTCACCGTCTATCGCGATCCAGTCCTGCTTTGATACGAACATACAAACCTCGCTATCACGTGATGTTCAACTCACCGAAATGCTACGATCACGACGCAGAACAGATGCCATCATTTCAGCAGCGCGGCAGCTTCCATTTTCCCAGGCACTTTGGCCGTTGGCCCAGAAAACAAAGCGGGGCCGCAGCCCCGTTCATACCCCGACCGATAGCGATCAGCCGCCGCTCAAGCTGGCCAGCCACTTCAGCACCAGCTCGCTCAGCACCCCGCCGCCGGCGCCTTGCAGCACGGCCAGCACGCTACTACCGGCCAGCACGACGATCAGCGGCCATTTCCGTTTGGCGGTGGCGGCCTGGGGCTTGAGGGTGTCCTGCTCGTTCTGCCGCGTGTCGCGGTCTGCCGGCTGCAGTGGTGCATCCGCGTTCCCCTGCGCCAACCCGGACGGGCAAGCGGCCTTCTGCTCGCCGGTGACGGTTTGCTGTTGCTGGCCTCCCGGCGAGCTCACCATGACTTGGCCACCGTGGACTCCGCCCTCGATGTGAACGGTCACCGGTACCAACGGCTGGGGTAGGGAGGGCATCTCGTCCCCCTCGATCCCGGCCTTGGTCAGCTCGAGTGCCCAGTCCAACACCTTGTCACGGACTTGAACTACGACGGCATGCAGTTGTGATGCGTCCAGTTGATGCACGACCTGGTACTGATCGCGGGCTTTCGCTGACAAGCCATCGTAAACGCGATGCCCAGAGGGGAGTTGCACATAGAGGGAGCCTTGTGACCCCAGAACCTCCAACTTGCTGATCGAATCAAAACAGAGGTGAGCCTGAGCGGGAATCTCACCGTCAGCTTGGAACGTAAACAGATCAGTCAATTTGCCTGTCTGGACATCCCGCAGGTACACCGGGGCACGGATAAAACGGTATAGAGGAAGAGGATCTGACTCACGGTAGCCCCGCAGCTCCAGGTCGATCCAGGCTAACTGGTCGGATAGCTGGCACCGGTGGGCGATCACCTTGGCCTTGCGCAGCAGATCGGCGGTCTTGACGGCTGGATCGCTGGCCTGGGCGATGAGTTCAGGGAGTAGGGCAGGCATCGAGGCGCTCCTAGGCGACAAAAGAGCCCCAGTGTACCCGATTTGGCCTGCTCGCTTGCAGCGCTGCAAGCGGGGCGGACCCCGCTCGCCCTCGCTGACCCGATTGGGGGCGGGCTTTGGCCACTGACCAATAGTGCAAAACGGGTCGGAGAGCAGGTCAGCGCGTCAAGCTGGCTATGCAACTGATCATAGTAGCTGGCAGGCTGGTATCTATTTCTTCTGATTGTTTTTTCTTATAGATACCGACATGGCTCCTGCCATAAGTACCATAGGCATGGACTCAATGAAGGAGACTTGCCCAATGACCAAGAGAAGAATCGATGCCGTCGAAGTGTGCGAAGGTATTCTCAGAAAGGAGATAGAAAACAACGAGAAGAACAACATATGGCCTTCCATCAACGCCACGGTCAGGGTACTGCTCCGGCAAAGCCGGACCATGGCCCCCGTTTATGAAGAACTCTGCGAGCTGCTCCCCCTAGAACGGTACGTGACGAGTTTTTTGGATGCGCTGATCAGCACATTCACCTTCTGGGATGAAGATGACATGCGCAAGGCTAGGGAAGAACGTGGCAGGCTCATCCAAATCAACGAGGACATAGCGGATCTCGCAACTCGCTTGGGTGATTTGCTGAGGGAGAGAGAGGACATCTGTAATCGAGCGGGATTTGGGTGTGAAAGAGAAACCGGTCTGGCGGCGCTATTTGATCGTGCGGGTGAGCACAACCCGCTCTATACCCTGTACCCCCAGGATGAATTTATACGCCTTACGCACAGATACGAGCACAAGTATTGGCCGAGTATCGAAGACCTGCTCAGTGAGCTCGCAAGCGATGCGGAACAATCGGAGGTGTATGCCCACGATGCGGAAACGGAGGCTGGCACCTCATCTAGAAAGCCATCACAGTACGACGTCCTTCGCGCGTTCCAAGCAAAACTCGATGACTACGCACTCGGCGGCGAACTTCCATCCAAACTCAGACTGTCTGACAGCGCCATGGCCACCATCCTGAACTGTATCACGGAGCTCGATGCAGACTCCTTGGTCACAGCCGAATACATCAAGAGCTTTCGACAGAAGGAGCGAGCGAGAGCCAAATCACGGCAGAAGTAGGTCGCGAACCGTGGGGTTGACCGTTCACCCAGCATACACCGCAATGCCGTTGCGCCGCCCACCCCCCGGATATCGCTCAGTTGCCGCTCAAGGCGGCCAGCCTGCCCAACACTGTTTCCGTCAGTACCCCGCTGCCGGCCCCTTCCAGGATCGCCCGCACACTGTTGGCCACGGCGCCGATCACCGGCCACTTGGGCTTAGGGGAGGCGGCCTGGGCCTTGAGGGTATCCAGCTCGGCCTGCAGCTCCGCACACGCTTCTCCCTGCAGTTGCCCTTGCGCGATCACCTGTTGTAGCCACGGCAACAAGGCCGCCAGGGCAGCTTCCTTCTGTTCACTGGTCACAGTCTGCTGTTGCTGACCGCCGGGCGAGTTTTGCATCACCTGAAGACCATGAGCATCTCCATTGATGTGAATGTGGGTCACCGGCGCCACCTGCTGGGCTTGCTGCCGCTCTTGGGAAGTGAAGCTCATACCTTCCCCCAAGATCCCCTCCTTTTCAAGCTGCAGTGCCCAATTCAAGACCTGATTTCTGACCGCCCCCAAGATCCGGTTCATGCTGGCCAACGTGAACCGACGAAGAGGGGTACAGTTCGTATCACATGCCGCCCGCAAAGCATCAGCTTCGCGCGGGGAAAATTGCATATGAATATCGTCAGATTCAGCGCACCACCCCTCAATCTCGTCAACAGGCGTGTCAAAGTGGCAGAGTTGCCATCGAAATGCAGCCTCTGCAGACGGAAAGACCACCCCCTTCAGCCCATGGTGCCCATCGATCAGGACTTCTCCTTGCACATGCCGATAGACTGGGATGGCATCATCCGGCCCGTATCCATTGAGCTCGTGTCCAAGCCAGGTAACCCACTCGGGCAACTGCAGGCGGTGGGCCGCCACTAGGGGGAACCGCAGAATTCGGAAAAAATCGTACGCTAAGCTAACGGTGTTCTCGTGACAGCTCTTTGACTAGGCTTTCTAAGGCCATTCTGATAGCCCTGACTTCCTGAAAAGCCATGGCTAAAATTTGTGCGGCTAAAAGGGATAACCGATGGTAAAGTAAGTTATCCCTGTCGAGATACTGAAAAGCGTTATCCTCGTTTTTCCCAAAACTGTTTTGCCAGTTCGCTCAGAGCGCTAGTTAACTGAGCGACAGATTTCGCACTTTGCAAATTATTCTGCCCGGTCTGTACATTGGTATCAGCAGCATCGCGTATATTGATAATACTGCGGTTTATGTCTTCACTTACTGCTCCCTGCTGCTCGACCGCAGTCGCTATTTGCGCGTTCATGTCGGTAATTTCGTTAACGCGTTGGCCAATTCCATCAAGAGCTGTAGCTGCTTCCTCTGCGTGAGCTACACTCGTGTGCGCTTGCCGACTACTTTGCTCCATGACTGTAACAGCGGATTGCGCTCGCTCTTGTAGAGCGCTGATCATGCTTTGAATATCCGTTGTCGATTGCTGTGTGCGAGCAGCAAGACTGCGAACCTCATCGGCGACAACAGCAAAACCACGCCCCTGCTCACCAGCACGCGCGGCCTCAATTGCTGCGTTGAGTGCCAACAAATTCGTTTGCTCGGCGATCCCTCGTATAACGTCAAGAACTTTTGATATCTCGTTACTTTGACCTTCAAGCTCATGAATAACCTGAGCGGCTTGCCTAATTTCACCTTCAAGGGCAGTGATTGACTGGCTTGTGTGGGCTACCAGACGCTGGCCAGATGCCGTCTCAGTGTCTGCTCTTCCGGCCGCATCTGCAGCATGCTGTGCATTGCTCGCAACCTCTTGAATGCTTGCCA